>JAIRQL010000033.1 GCA_031256515.1 Alphaproteobacteria bacterium | reverse complement strand
GCGGTGGAATTAATAACTCCAATAGCAATGGAAGAAGGATTGAGATTTGCAGTTAGAGAAGGTGGCAGAACTGTCGGCTCTGGTGTTATCTCCCTCATTCTTGATAAGTAGGTTTAGGTGAATAGTAATGGAAAATGAAAACATTAGAATTAAATTATTAGCTTTTGATCATAATTTATTAGATGATTCTGTGAAAGAAATTGTTAGTGCTGCTAAAAGAACCGGAGCTAATGTAGTTGGTCCGATTCCTTTGCCTACAAAAATTAGTAGATTTACAGTATTAAGATCTCCACATATTGATAAAAAATCAAGAGAGCAATTTGAAATGAGAAGACATAAAAGATTGCTAGATATTAAAAATCCAACACCACAAACTGTTGATGCTCTAATGAAATTAGAACTATCAGCTGGTGTTGATGTGGAAATTAAACTTTAGGAGCAAGTATATGAGAACGGGTTTAATTACAAAAAAAATTGGTATGTCAAGAATCTATGATGAACAGGGAGTGTTTATTCCTGTTACTATACTAGAAGTAAAAGATTGTGTGGTTTTAGGACATAAAACTAAAGAAAAAGACGGTTATAATGCTTTACAATTAGGTTTGGGAAAAGCTAAAGTTAAAAATGTTTCTAAACCTATGTTAGGAGTATTTAAAAAGGCTTCTGTTGATCCTGTAAGAAAAATTTCAGAATTTAGAGTTGATGAAGAAAATTTTGTTAATGTGGGTTCAGAATTATCAGCTTCTCATTTTATCAAAGATCAGTTTGTTGATGTTGCTGGTGTTACTATTGGTAAAGGCTTTGCTGGGGTTATTAAAAGACATAACTTTAGAAGTTTAAGAGCTACACATGGTGTTTCATTGACTCACCGTTCGCATGGTTCTACTGGTAATCGTCAAGATCCTGGTAGAGTTTTTAAAGGTAAAAAAATGGCAGGACATTTAGGTAATGCTAATGTTACAACCCAAAATTTAAAAGTTGTAGCTATTGATGAAGCTAATAACTTAATTTTAGTTAAAGGTGCTGTACCTGGACATAAAGGCTCTTTTTTAACAGTTAGAGATTCTGTAAAAAAAGTTTTGCCAGAAGGTGTGCCTTTTCCTGCTGGTTTGAAGTCTTAAAAACAGCCTGTTGAGAAATAAAATAAAATAAGGTATTTACAAATGAAGATAGATGTTATAAATTTATCCAGTACTAAGGTAAGAGAAATAGAACTAGATGATTCTATTTTCTCAAGCGAGATTAGATCTGATATAATGGCAAGAGTTGTTAAATGGCAATTAGCTAAAGCTAGAAGTGGTAATCACAAAGCCAAAACAAGATCTGAAGTTAAGCATACTACAAGAAAACCTTTTAAACAAAAAGGTACTGGTAGAGCAAGACAAGGGATGACAAGTGTTCCTAACATGAGAGGTGGTGGGGTTGCTTTTGGTCCTGTGGTTAGAGATCATTCTCATAAATTACCTAAAAAAGTTAGAGCTTTAGGATTAAAATCTGCAATTTCTTCAAAGTTCAAAGAAGGAAAATTGTTTGTTATTGAAAATCTTAATATAGAAACTAATAAAACTGCTGATTTAAGTAAAATCTTAGGAAAATTAGGTTTAAAATCTACTTTGTTTGTTGATGCACAAGTGGTTAATGATAAATTTAAAATGGCTTCATCAAATATTATTGGTGTAGATGTGCTTCCTAATATCGGCTTAAATGTGTATGATATATTGAAACATGATAGTTTAGTGCTTACAGAAGAAAGTGTTAAAGAATTAACGGGGCGTTTAAATGGAAACTAGAAATAAAGAAAGATTGTTTGAGGTGATTCGTAATCCAATCATTACGGAAAAAACTACACTTTTGTCTGGAGATAGTAAAATAGTTTTTGCTGTGGCTCCTACAGCTAATAAAAAAGAAATTAAAGAAGCTGTTGAGTTTTTATTTAAAGTAAAAGTGGAAGCAGTTAATACCATAAATCAAAATGGTAAGCTGAAAATGTTTAAAGGAAAACTAGGCAAAAGAAAAAATTATAGAAAAGCTATTGTTACCTTAGCAAAAGGTCAAACAATTGATTTAGCTTCAGGAGTTTAAAAATGGCGTTAAAACATTATAATCCTACGACACCAGGTCAAAGAGGATTAGTTCTTGTTGAAAGAAAAGATATTTGGAAAGGTAAACCAGAAAAATCTTTAACTATTGGTTTGAAAAAAACTGGTGGTAGAAATAATCATGGTAGAATTACCGTTAGACATATTGGTGGTGGTCATAAAAAAAGATACCGTTTAATTGATTTTAGAAGAAACAAATTTAATGCTGAAGCAGCGGTAGAACGTATTGAATACGATCCAAATCGTACAGCTTTTATTGCTTTAATTTCTTATACTGATGGTGAAAAATCTTATATTTTAGCACCTAATGGTTTATCAGTTGGTGATAAAGTAGTTAGTTCAACTAATGCTGATATTAAAGTTGGAAACACTATTCCATTAATTAATATTCCAGTTGGAACTATTGTCCATAATGTGGAAATGAAACCTGGCAAAGGCGGTCAAATTGCTCGTTCGGCTGGTGCTTATGTGCAAATTATTGGTAAAGATAGAGATTATGTACAATTAAGATTAAATTCTGGTGAAATTAGATTGATTAATTCTAATTGTTTAGCTACTATAGGTGCAGTGGCTAATTCAGATCACCGTAATATTAATTATGGTAAAGCGGGTAGAAAAAGATGGTTAGGTGTTAGACCTACTGTAAGAGGTACTGCTATGAATCCTGTAGATCATCCTCATGGTGGTGGTCAAGGTAAAACTTCTGGTGGTCGTCATCCGGTTACTCCTTGGGGTAAACCAACTAAAGGTAAGAAAACTCGTTCAAATAAACTTACGAACAAATTTATTGTTCGTCGTCGTGGAAAATAATAGGGGGATAAAAAGTGGCTCGTTCTTTAAAAAAAGGTCCTTTTGTAGACGGTTATATGTTAGCTAAAGCTAAAAAAGCTCATACTACAAAAAAGAATGATGTAATTAAAATATGGTCAAGAAGATCAACCATAATTCCAGCTTTTGTAGGGCTTACTTTTGGAGTTTATAATGGTAAAAAATTCATACCAGTTTATGTAACCGAAGATATGGTAGGGCAAAAATTTGGTGAATACTCTCCAACTCGTACTTATCACGGGCATGGTGCTGATAAAAAAGCTAAAAGAAACTAAATATGAGTGTAGGAAATATGAAAGAAGCTAAAGCTGTCTTAAGGAATGTAAGAGTTAGTCCTTTTAAAATAAATTTAGTGGCTGAAAGTATTAGAGGTTTAAATGTTCAAGATGCTTTGAATCAATTAACTTTCTCTAATAAAGCTATTGCTATTGATGTTAAAAAAACTTTAATGTCGGCAATTGCTAATGCACAAAACAATCATGGTATGGATGTAGATCGTTTATATGTTAAAACTGCTTCTGTAGGGAAAGCAATAGTAATGAAAAGATTCCATGCAAGAGCTAAAGGTAGAGGTGTTAGAATTTTGAAGCCTTTTAGTCATTTGTTTATAACTGTATCCGAAAAAGGAGATAATGAATAATGGGACAAAAAGTTAATCCAATTGGTTTAAGATTAAACATTAATCGCACTTGGGATTCTAATTGGTATGCTAATAAGAATTTTGGCAAATTTTTGCATGAAGATTTAAAAATTAAATCGCATATTGCTAAAAAAGTAAAAGAAGCTGGGCTTTCTAAAGTTTTAATTGAAAGAAGTTCTTCTAAAAAAATGGTTATAAATATCCATGTGGCAAGACCTGGTATTATTGTTAATAAGAAAAAAAATGAAATTGAAGCATTAAGAAGAGATTTAGTTGCTTTAGTAGATTCTGATATTAGAATCAATGTTATTGAAGTAAGAAAACCTGAAATAGATGCTCAACTTGTGGCAACTAATGTAGCTACTCAGTTAGAAAAAAGGATTTCTTTCAGAAGAGCAATGAAAAAAGCCGTGCAAAATGCTTTAAAATCTGGTGCTGAAGGCATAAGAATTAATTGTAGCGGTAGATTAGGTGGTGCAGAAATCGCTAGAATGGAATGGTATAGAGAAGGTCGTGTGCCATTGCATACTTTAAGAGCTGATATTGATTATGGTGAAGCTACAGGCTTTACAACTTATGGAGCTTGTGGTATTAAAGTATGGATATTCAAAGGCGAAGTTTTAAATAAAGATTATTTGTTTGATAAATCTAATAATCGTAAGTAGAATTTAAATTAATTGAGGTATTGATAAATGTTAAGTCCAGCTAGAACTAAGTTTCGTAAGGCACATAAAGGTAGAATTCATGGTGTTGCATCTAAAGGGACTGCTCTTAACTTTGGTGAATATGGTTTAAAAGCCTTAGATCCTGAAAGAATTACAGCTCGTCAAATAGAAGCAGCTAGAAGAGCAATTACTAGATACATGAAAAGAGCCGGAAGAGTTTGGATTAGAGTTTTTCCTGATGTTCCAGTTTCCAAAAAACCTGCCGAAGTTCGTCAAGGTAAAGGTAAAGGATCAGTTGAATATTGGGTATGTCGTGTGAAACCAGGTAAAATTTTATTTGAGATTGATGGTGTATCTGAAGATATTGCCAGAAGAGCCTTTGAATTAGGTGCAGCAAAATTACCTATTTCTACAAAATTTATTAAAAGATTTTCTGAATAAGGAATAATGTTATGAAAGCACAAGAAATAAGAAATAAAACCGAAGCTGAGTTAAAGCAAGATTTATTAAAGGCTAGAAAAGAATTGTTTAATATTAGATTTCAAAAAGCTAATGGTAATTTAGAAAATATATCTCGTATTGCTATAGTTAAAAAAGATTTAGCTAAAATTAAAACTATATTAACTGAAAAAGCAAAGAAAATAAGATAATAGGGAGATAATTTTAATGCCAAGAAGAATTTTAGAAGGTGTTGTAGTTAGTGATAAAATGGATAAAACCGTAGTGGTTAGAGTTGAAAGATATATCCAGCATCCAATCTATAAAAAGTTTATGAAAAGATCAAAAAAATTTATGGCTCATGATGAGACAAATTCTTTTAAAGAAGGTGATACTGTGAAAATTCTAGAATCAAAACCTCTTTCTAAGAATAAAAAATGGGAAGTTATATCAACTAATAATTAGGTGAAAAGAAATGATACAACAAGAAACAAAATTAGATGTAGCCGATAATTCTGGCGCTAAGCTAGTTGAGTGTATTAAAGTTTTAGGTGGTTCTAAAAAAAGAACAGCGACTGTTGGTGATACAATTGTTGTTAGTGTTAAAGAAGCTATACCACAAGGTAAAGTTAAAAAAGGTGATGTACTTAAAGCTGTAATCGTGAGAACTACTTTTGATGTACAAAGAGCTGACGGTTCTACAATTAGATTCGATAAAAATGCAGCTGTATTGGTAAACAATCAAGGAGATCCAATTGGAACAAGGATATTTGGTCCAGTGACTCGTGAATTAAGAGCCAAAAAATTTATGAAAATAATTTCTTTAGCCCCAGAGGTTCTATAATGAATATTAAAGTAAAAATAAAAAAAGGCGATAATATCATTGTTATTGCTGGGAAAGACAAAAATAAAACTGGTGAAGTTTTAAAAGTTTATCCAAAAGACTTGAAAGTTTTAATTCAAGGTGTTAATATTGTGAAAAGACATCAAAAACCTTCAGCTAATAATGCAGGTGGAATTGTAGAGAAAGAATTGCCTATCCATATTTCTAATGTTGCTTATTTAGATCCTAAACAATCTAAACCTACAAAAATAGGCTACAAAGTTGAAGATGGTAAAAAAGTTAGATATGCTAAACTTTCTGGCACAGTTCTTGATGCTTAATAATTAAAGGAATAATAGAAGGAAAAAAATGACTCGTTTATTGCAACATTATAAAGATATAGTTATGCCAAGTCTAGTTAAAAAGTTTGGTTATACTAACCCTATGCAAATACCAAAATTAGAAAAAATTACAATTAATATTGGTGTGGGCGAAGCAGCTTTAGATAAGAAAAAAATTGAAGCTCCATTTGATGAATTAGCTTTAATTTCAGGACAAAAACCTATTATTTGTTTATCTAAACAAGCGATTGCAGGATTTAAACTAAGGGAAAATATGCCAATTGGTACTAAAGTAACCTTAAGAAAATCAAGAATGTATGAATTCATGGATCGTTTTGTAAATGTTGCTTTACCAAGAGTAAGAGACTTCAGAGGTCTTAACAACAAAGGCTTTGATGGTAATGGTAATTACTCTATGGGTTTAAAAGAACAGTTAATTTTCCCTGAGGTAGATTATAATAAAGTTGATAAAGTTAGAGGTATGAATATTACATTTTGTACTACAGCTAAAACTGACGAAGAGGCACAATTCTTATTAAAAGAGTTCTACATGCCTTTTAATAAAATGAATTAATTAGAACTAAATGGATTATTGGTATGTCTAAAACAAGTGCTATATATAGAAATAAAAAAAGAGAAAAACTTATAAATAAATTTAAAGATCGTCGTGATACTTTAAAAGCTATAACTAAAGATTCTACAGCTTCTTTAGAAGAAAAATTTCAAGCTCGTTTAGATTTAGCGAAATTACCTAGAAATTCTTCACCTAATAGATACCGCTTAAGATGTGAACTTACAGGAAGAGGAAGAGGTAATTATAGAAAATTTATGTTATGTCGGCACAAATTCCGTGAACTTGCTTCTAAAGGGCAAATTCCAGGTATAATAAAAGCTAGTTGGTAGGAGAAGTTATGGATATTATCGGTGATATGTTAAGTAGAATTCGCAATGGATTCTTAGCGAAAAAAACAGAAGTGGATGTAATTCACTCTAAAGAAAATTTAGGAATATTAAATGTTCTTAAAAATGAAGGTTATATTAATGATTTCAATGAAATTGAATTAAGAAAAGGAATCAAAGTAATCAATGTTAAGTTAAAATATTACAAAAATGAATCTGTAATTAAAGAACTTAAAAGAATTTCTAAACCTAGTAGAAGAATTTATACTTCAGTTGTTGATATGCCTCTTGTATATAATGGTTTAGGAATATCTGTTGTTTCTACCTCTAAGGGTATTCTTTCTAGCCATGAAGCTAAAGAAAGAAATCTAGGTGGCGAAGTTATTTGTTCAGTTTTTTAATTGTACTTAAGGGAATGTTATAATGTCAAGAATTGGTAAGTATCCGGTAGTTTTAAAAGATGGAGTTTCGGTATCTTTTAATGGGGATAATATAAATGTAAAAGGTAAGAAGGGTGAATCTTCTTTAAAGTTTTCTAATCATGTTTCAGTAAAATTAGAAGATAACAAAATAGTAGTTGCTCCTAATGATGATACCATTGAAGCTAGAAAACTATGGGGAACTACTAAGGCTTTAATAAACAATATGGTTATTGGGGTATCTGATGGTTTTAAAGTAAACCTAGAAATTAGAGGTGTGGGTTATCGTGCTTCAGTTCAAGGGAAGAATTTAGTTTTACAACTAGGATTTTCTCATGATGTGATTTTTCCTATTCCTGCGGGAGTTAATATTATTTGCCCTGATCAAACTCATATTACTGTTGAAGGTACAGATAAGCAAGTGGTTGGTCAAGTTGCTGCAAAAATTAGAGAGTTTAAAAAACCTGAACCATATAAAGGTAAAGGTATTAGATATGAAAATGAAAGAGTAATTGAAAAATCAGGTAAAAAATAGATGTTAAGAAAAATTAAAGATAAGGCTACTTTAGTAAAACTAAGACGAAAAGAAAGAGTTCGTTTTAAGCTAAAAAAACTTAATAAAGATAAGCCAAGATTGAGTGTTTTTATGTCAAATCTTCATATTTATGCTCAAGTTATTGATGATGTTAAAAGTATAACTATTGCTTCAGCATCAACTATTGATAAAGAATTAAAAAAATCTCTTGCAAAAACTTCTAATAAGGAAGCTGCGGAAGTTGTAGGTAAGGCTGTGGCAGAAAGACTTTTGGCTAAAGGTGTGTCTGAAGTTGTATTTGATAGAGGAAGCCATATTTTTCATGGCAGAATAAAAAGCCTAGCTGATAAAGCAAGAGAAACCGGATTGAAATTTTAAGGAGCATTATATATATGTTAGCAACAGAAAAAACTACTCGTAGAAGAAAAAGAGAACCTAGAGATAAAGTAGAATTAATTGAAAAATTAGTTCATGTTAATAGGGTGGCTAAAGTAGTAAAAGGCGGTAGAAGATTTGCTTTTGCGGCTCTTGTAGTTGTTGGTGATGGTAAAGGGAAAATTGGTTTTGGTTCAGCTAAAGCTAGAGAAGTTCCTGATGCAGTGGTGAAAGCTACAGCAGCGGCTAAAAACAATATGGTGCATATTCCTATGAAAGAAGGAAGAACTTTACATCATGATATTGTAGCTAAATTTGGAGCTGGTAAAGTAATTATTAAAAGAGCTAAACCTGGTACTGGTGTTATTGCCGGTGGTGCGATGAGATCGGTTTTTGAAGCTATGGGTATTCAAGATGTTGTTGCTAAATCCATAGGAAGTACTAACCCTCATAACTTAATAAGAGCTACTCTTGTAGGATTAAGATCTATTAGTTCGCCAAAATTTGTGGCTAACAAAAGAGGTAAAAAAGTAACAGAAGTTCTTAATAGAAAGTCTTCTGAAGATGAAACTGTAGAAGTAGTTTCTGAAAATACACAAAATATAGAAGGATAATATTACAGTAGGTAATTGATATGGCTAAGCAATCAAAAAGTAAGGCTTCTAAAACTGTTAAAATTCAACAAATTAGAAGTGCAATTACAAGACCAGAAGATCAAACAGCAACTTTGATTGGGTTAGGATTAAATAAAATAAATAAAGTAAGAGAACTAGAAGATACTCCTTCTGTAAGAGGTATGATTAAAAAAGTTTCACATTTAGTGAAAGTTATAGAAGGTTAAAGTCAGTTTTTAAATTATTAATAGTAAAATACAAAACAAAGTATTTTAAAATTAGGGTATTATTATGAAGTTAAATGAGATTAGAGATAATAAAGGTGCTACTCACTCTAAGAAAATTGTTGGTAGAGGGATTGGTTCTGGATTAGGAAAAACTTCTGGTAAAGGTCATAAAGGACAAAAAGCTAGAGGTACTGGTAAAGTTAGATTAGGATTTGAAGGTGGACAAAATCCTATTTACAGAAGAATGCCAAAAAGAGGTTTCAACAATATTTTTGCTAAAGAATATTTTATTATAAATTTAGCAGATATTTCTAAATTAATTGAAAACGGTAAAATAGAATCTTCTACTGTAATTTCTTATGAAACTCTTAAAGAGAAAGCTGTAATTAAAGGCTCTTATGATGGTTTGAAAATTTTAGGTAAAGGTGAAGTTAGTCAGCCATTATCTTGTAAAGTTTCTGCTATCTCAAAATCAGCTTTAGATATGATTAAATCTAAAGGTGGGAATGTAGAAGTTTTAGTTGAGAAAAAATTTATTAGTAAAAGAAAAGAAGATAGTAAATAGAGATTCTAATGGCAAAAAAACCAAATAGTTCATCATCTGAAGGGTTGTGGTCTAAAGCTAGCACTTTAAGAAATAGAATACTTTTTACTTTAGGTGTATTAGTTATATGCAGATTAGGTTCTTATATTCCAGTACCAGGTGTTAATCCTTTAATTATTAAAGATTTTTTATCTGGTAATTCTCAAGGTCTTTTGGGAATGTTTGATTTATTCTCTGGGGGATCTTTAGGAAGAATGACCATATTTGCCCTAAATATTATTCCTTATATTACAGCCGCAATTATGATGCAGCTTTTTGTTGTAATATCGCCTACTTTAGCTGAATTAAAAAAAGACGGTGAAAACGGTAGAAGACAAATTAACCAATATACAAGATATTTAACTTTAGTAGTATGTTTTGTTCAAGCTATGTCTATGGCTTTTGGTTTAGAAACTTTGCAATCTGGTAGTTTAAGAGCTGTTGATGATCCAGGTTGGATGTTTAGATTTATGACCGCAATAACTTTAACCAGTGGTACTTTCTTTGTACTTTGGATGGGTGAAAAAATCACTGAAAGAGGTATTGGCAATGGAGTTTCTTTAATAATTTTTGCAGGAATCGTTTCTAACTTACCTTTTGCAATGGCTACAGTGTTTACCTTAGGTGAAAAAGGAGCTTTATCGGTTATTGCGATTATTGGTATTATCGTTATGATTGTAGTAATAATTTATGGAGTTGTTTTTGTTGAAACGGCTCAAAGAAGGGTTCTTGTTAAATATCCAAAAAGGCAAATGGGTAATAATAAAATTTCAGCAGGTGATACTTCTTATTTACCATTAAAAATTAATAATGCTGGGGTGATACCACCAATTTTTGCAAGTTCTTTATTGCTTGTACCTTCTACATTGTTAGGATTTTTTAACCACTCTGGATCGCCTTTTTTATCAGAGTTGGCGATATTTTTTAGCAGAGGTGGAGTTTTATATTTAGCTTTTTATGCTTTATTAATTATTTTGTTTGCTTTTTTCTATGTTTCAGTAGTATTTAACCCTAAAGAAACATCAGATAATTTAAAAAATAGTGGTGGGGTAATTTTAGGAATTAGACCAGGTCAAGATACTACTAACTACTTAACTTTTATTTTAAATAGGCTTACTGTAATTGGTGCAGCTTATTTAGTATTAGTTTGTTTATTACCAGAGTTTTTAATCTCTAAGATGTCAATACCTTTTTACTTTGGTGGAACAAGCCTGTTAATCGTGGTAAGTGTAACTATAGATACTATAACTCAGGTACAATCACATTTAATGTCTTATCAGTATCAAAGTGTTTTGAAAAAATCAAAAATTATGGGTAGATAATGCAAAAGGTTGTTATTTTAATTGGCGCTCCTGGTAGTGGTAAAGGCACACAATCAAAATTCTTAAAAGAATATTTTAGTTTAGCTCATATATCCACAGGTGATATGTTAAGAGAAGAAATTGCCGATGAAACTCCACTAGGATTACAAATTAAAGATTTAATTGCTCAAGGTAAACTAGTAGATGATAAAACTATGGGAGCTTTAATAGAATCAAGAATCGTTAAAGATGATTGTAAAAATGGTTTTATTTTAGATGGTTTCCCAAGAACTCTTGAACAAGCAAAAATGCTAGATGAAATATTTCTCAATCATGCTATTACAAATTATAAAGTTATAGAATTACATGTGGATGGAGATATTTTAATTAAGAGAATCACAGGTCGTTATACTTGTTCTTCTTGTGGGGCAATTTATAATAAATTTTTAAAGGCTCCTAAGGTTGAAGGAACTTGCGATGTTTGTGGATCAACTTCTTTTAATCAAAGAGCTGATGATAATTTAGAGACTTTGCAACAAAGATTAGATATTTATAACACTCAATCAGAACCTATTTTAGATTTTTATGGGAAAAGAGGAGTGAAATATCGTATAGATGGTAGTTTAGAGTTTGCAGAATCTAAACAAGATATTATAAAGATTATTGAAAAAAATTAAAAATTATTAAAATATTTTAAAAACTTTAAACTTTGTAAAATCTTTAAAAATATTTAATAAAAATTAGTATTGAGATAGAAAGAATTCTTTAGCTCAATATTTAAATACTAAAGTAATTAAAGTAAAGGTTGACATAATCGCTTTTATTAGTTAAATTATCTTAGTGTTTACTGTACAATGTATTATTAACTAAATAGGATAATGGGAGACATAATTTGGCTCGTATAGCAGGTGTAAATATTCCAACAACAAAAAAAATAGGGATTTCTTTAACTTATATCTATGGTATAGGTAGAAAAACAGCATTAGATATATGCAATAAAGCAGGCATATCTCCAGATAGCAGAGTTCATGCTTTAAGTGAAGAAGAAATTTCAAAGCTAAGAGAAACTATAGACAATGATTATGATGTTGAAGGTGATTTAAAAAGAACCGTTTATATGAACATTAAAAGATTGATGGACTTAGGTTGCTATAGAGGTCTTAGACATAGAAGAAATCTTCCGGTTAGAGGACAAAGAACTCATACTAATGCAAGAACAAGAAAAGGTCCTGCTAAAGCAATAGCTGGTAAAAAATAATTTAGGAATAGAATTATGGCTAAATCAACAGATAAGCAAAAAGTAAAAAAACGTGAAAGAAAAAATATTATTACAGGTGTAGCTCATGTTAGTGCCAGCTTTAATAATACTTTAATAACAATTACAGATTTACAAGGAAATGTTATATCTTGGTCTTCTTCTGGGCATCAAGGATTTAAAGGATCAAGAAAATCTACTCCTTATGCAGCTCAAGTAGTGGCTGAAGATGCTGCTAAAAAAGCTATAGAACATGGGCTTAAATTTATTTCTGTGGAAGTTCGTGGTCCAGGTACAGGTAGAGAATCAGCTCTAAGAATGTTTCAATCTGTAGGGCTTGTAGTTACATCAATTAAAGATGTTACACCGATTCCTCATAATGGTTGTCGCCCTAGTAAAAGAAGAAGAGTGTAAAATAATAATATTAACTAGTTTAATAAATAAAGGGTTGTGTTGTGATAGAACAAAATTGGCAAAGTTTAATAAAGCCTAATAAAATACAAATTACTCCTGATGAAGATAACAATGTAACCAAATTGGTAGTTGAACCTTTAGAAAGAGGGTTTGGAGTTACTTTAGGAAATGCTTTAAGAAGAGTACTATTATCTTCTTTACAAGGAGTTGCTGTAACTTCTATTAAAATTAAAGGTGTTGAACACGAATTTTCTACAATTTCGGGTGTATCTGAAGATGTAACTGATATTGTTTTAAATGTTAAGAATTTAAAAATTAAATCTCACACCTTAAAATCAACTTCTTTGTTGTTAAAAGTTGTTGGTCCTAAAGTGGTTACTGCAGCTGATATTGTTGAAGATCATAATATTGAAATCCTTAATAAAGATTTAGTTATTTGTACTCTTTCTGAGGGTTCAGAATTAGATATGGTTTTTAATATTGAAGTTGGTAAAGGATATGTTCCAATTGAAAGTAGAGCAGTTCAAGATAAGGAAATTGGTCTTATTCTTGTGGATGCAATGTTTTCTCCAGTTGAAAGAGTAAAATATGAAGTTGAAAACTCTCGTGTTGGGCAAGTAACCGATTATGATAAACTATATTTAGAAGTTATTACTAATGGTTCATTAACACCAGAAGAAGCAGTAGGTTTTGCTGCAAAAATTTTACAAGATCAGCTATTTTCATTTATTAACTTTACTGTACCAACTCATGAAGTGGTGGAAGTTAAAGAAGAAGAAAATAAATTACCATTTGATAAAAATTTATTGAAAAAAGTTGATGATTTAGAGTTTTCTGTAAGATCAGCAAATTGCTTGAAAAATGATAATATTATCTATATTGGTGATTTAGTTCAAAAAACTGAAGCTGATATGTTAAAAACTCCTAATTTTGGTCGTAAATCTTTAAATGAAATTAAGGCTGTTTTAGAAAATATGGGATTAAATTTAGGTATGCAAGTTGATTCTTGGCCACCTAAAAATATAGAAGAGTTAGCAAGAAAATTTGAAGACGAATAATAGTAATATTAACTATTAAGGTTCTATATAAAGAAAAATTAAATCTAAGATTTATAACTTTAAAGAAAAAACTTTTAAAGTACTTAGATAAGCAAAAAATAAAATGAAGGTTGAAAATTAAGAGGTTCATTTAAATGAGACACAAAATTAGTGGTAGAAAGCTAGGAAGAACAACAAGCGAAAGAAATGCTTTATTTAAAAATATGGCTAATTCTTTAATTACTCACGAGCAAATAGTTTCTACTTTACCAAAAGCTAAAGAAATGAGATCTTATGCTGATAAACTAATTACTTTAGCTAAAAAAGGTACATTGTCTCATAGAAGACAAGCCTTTGCTTTACTTAGAGACGAATCAACTGTTGCTAAATTATTTTCTACTTTAGGAGCTAGATATAAAGATAGAAACGGTGGTTATACTCGTGTTTTAAAGTATGGCTTTAGAAAAGGTGATAATGCTCCAATGGCGATTATTGAATTCGTAGAAAGAGATGTTGCTGCTAAAGGTGCTGCTGATAAATTAAGAGAATCTCAAAAAGTAGCTGAGTAGTTAAGCAGTTATTTTTGTGATATTTTAAATTTATAAGTATCTTTTGAAATACAATAAAAAAGACTAAATATTATTTGAGCTAGATTCTGTTTTATCATTTAGGTTCAAATTACATTTAGTCTTTTTTTTGTAATCCCTTTTATAAGAACTAATAATTCTTTGAGCTGAATTATAATTTATAATAACTTTTAAAATTTAAAAGTTATTTAGTTTTTTTATATAATATCTATAATAATTAATCTTAGGATACTAATTATATTATAAAAAACTCTAGCGAACATCTAGTTGGTTAATATTTGAAATATATAAATGAATGCAATTTTGTTGAATATAACTTGAATACAAAGCCTTATATTAATGGAAAATAAGATAAAATTTATATAGTTGCTATAAATACAAGGTAAAAAGTAGTTTATATTTATGAAGTAGCTACTTATTTATGATGATTATATTATCTTAAGGTAAGTAGTCCGATAATGTTAATAAAGCTATTAAGAAATTTAATAAAAATATTGAATATGCTGTGAGTGCATTTAAAGAATATAGCCATGTATTTATGTTGTGAACTCCTATTGCTAAAAAGCCTAAAAAGCCTAAAAAGGCAGAGGTTAAACATAAGTAATATCAAGATTTACTTGATATACAATCATACTTTAATAATAAAGGTATTGAGATTCAATTAAATTACAATGAAACTTTTCTAAATTGTATCAATTAATTACGAGAATTTTCCTCAATCATAACTCAAGAGCTAACTTCTCCAATAAAAATAGAAGAAAAACATTGTAAAGATATATAAAATTTGATTTCTTTAATAAAAGGAAGCATAGTAATTATTGATTCTCTAGAAAGATATTTTGAATAAAAATTATTTTTTAAAGTGAAACCAGTGAGTAATACTATGTTTTAAGATTGTAAGCTACATACTTTGTTAAAAATTAAGATAGATTAATCTACCTTCTTGATACTACTAAAGAAAATAATCAGTTCATAAGAGAGAGTTGTAGATATTTTACTTATAAAGCATCCTCTTTTTTTTAAATTAAAATATAAATATAAAGTTCTATCTTTAAAGAGAGTAGACAGATGTATTTTGTTAAATTTATTTTAATTCAATAATAATTAGTTAAAACACTAGAATTACTCTGTATATTTTTATTTTCCATTTAAAGTAGCACTTTAAATATTAAAGTTTTCTTACCGTAATACCCTTTATCTTTACACCATATTTTATATATTTTTATTGACAATATTATGTATTAAATGTATAATACAATTATATAAATATGAATTAATCTTTAATGTTAATACTAATAATTATCAATAAAAAACTGAAGGATAAAAAATCGTGGCAAAAAAGAAATGTACTTTATATGTGTTTAAAGTAGAAGAAGTTAGACAAAATACTAAAATAAATTTTAATTTATCAAGTGGATTGCAAGAGTAAAGTAATCAGAATATTAAGTTAGTACAATGCCTAAAAAAAATTCCTAATATTAAGATGTCCGATGTAAAAGATATTATGTTAGGAGAACAAATTACTAAAAAATATTTAAAAAAAGCAAACAGCAAAAAAAATACTAAAAAAATTATTTTTGATAATAAACTTATAAAACCAATTTTAGAAAAATTGGGCATAAGTTTAGATAATCAAGATATAGTTGAAAAAGTTCTTGAAGGTAGCTATGCTGAATTATCTTTAACTATAAAAATAATTTCTAAGGATGATTTTGATAAAAGTGTGTTAGCCGCTACAGAGATTACGGATATTGAAAATATAAAAATAAAAACAAAGCAAGGTGATATTTATGATGCCGATGAGGTAATTTGCTCAAGAAGAATAGAGGTAGAAGTTATCAATAATTTACCCAAGGAAGATACACTGTATAATAAATTATCAGAGCTAATTGATGATGTTAATAATATCAAAAATAAAAATGATAATTAAAAATGTAATAAATTGGTTATTACCTTATTATGGAAATATAGATACTTTAATAACAACAATTTTTACAGTAAATGGTATATTGTTTTCGGTAGCATTTTCTATTATTATTGCTATAAATTTATTAGAGATAAAAAACATTAAATTGTATGAAGAATTTTCTAATATTTTGAATAGAAAAAGTAGCAGTATCAAAAGATGTTTTGTATTTACAGCAATCTTTGTCTGTTTATCTTCTATAATAGATATATGGTTTATTAAACTAATATCTTTAGTTATTTGTTTATTTTTTCTTATACAATTGATACTTTCCTTTGAAGGTATTTATAAATTTAAAAGAGATTTGGAAAACCAAATTCAAAAAGATAAAAGAGATTTAGAAAAGTAATAATATTAATTATAATTAAATACATAAAAACCAAAAAAGAGAAAAAGTATGCCAAGTAAAAAAGTTACATTAGATATATTCAAGGTAGTAGGGAAGGTGCAGGGAGTATCGCATCGGCTTAATCTTGCCGATCTGCTTAAAGAGTATCTGCCAAATACTGCTATAAAAGATAGAATCTTACGGCATAGTATGGTAGACGAAACCGCCGAGAGCGATTTAATCAACTGCTATAAAATTAACAATAATATTATAGAAGGAATGCTTTTGCGAATTAAAGGTGGTATTGCTACACCTGGTGTTAATAAAGATATGCTAGAAAATGAAAACTTTACCCTGCAAGAAATAGATGTGAATAATCATGAAAATATAGAAGGCTTTATTAAACAATCTCTACATTTTGTGGTTAAAGAAAATTACTTGGCGGTACATCATAGAAATGATTTCTCTAAAAGTGCAATTGAAACATACTTTGCCACGATTTTAAAACAGCCTTCCCTTAATTTATTTCCGATAAGCGAGGCTCAAACAGAGGTAGATTTATCGCAAACTAAACAAATTTTAATTAGCGATAATGTGCTTAAAAAAATTCATAACGAAGAATATAATGATAATTCTGTAAGTTTAAACGATGAAGAATCTACAACCTCAAAAGTCTTAAACCTTTCTAAAGATGTTAAAGAAAAATTTTTAGGAATCTTGATAGATAATAAATCTTTAGATGAAGAAACCATCGCCGAATTTATTAATTTTTCTATAACCTTAAATGTTAAAAAACCTAAGGATGAATCAGAAAAAGCAATTTTAGAGAGCTTAAAAATTACAGATTCTTCTGCCATAAAAACCAAGCTCCATAGCGGGCAAACTATCAATAACAATGAGGTTATTGTAAAAGCTATCAAAGAAGTTAATATGGTAGGAGATAAATATCTAAGCGATAGTGAAATGTATAGGTTTTTATTAGAATTAATTAATGAAACAACTCGTAGCAAAGAATAAAAAGTTAAAAATAAACTATAAAAGAAATACCCCTAAACAATCTAAAAACCCTAAGCAATAAAAAAAATTCCTAGTTAAAAAATTAATTTCAACTAGGAATCTTTATATATTAACTTCCGTTAAATAGTAGTTCTAACTAACGACCAGCAGGAGCAGTTCTGCCATTAACAGGAGCTACTGGAGCCGGAGCATTATTAGCAGGTACAACAGGCTGAGTTTGTGGTTGCTGAGTTGCAAAACCATTTTGTTGTCCGTTTTGTACTGGCTGTCCGTTTTGTACTCCGTTTGCAGATGGAGCAACATTACCATTTGTTGCAGGAGCAGGTTGTTGAGTAGCAACTCCATTTGTTCCATTGGTAGTTCCAACAGTTCCAGAAGCTCCATTTACATCAGTAGTAGCTCCTGCACTAACGGTAGGATTAAAAGCATTAACAGGCATAGCAGAAGAATGATGTGATACTATTTTACAACCAGTTGGAGTATTTTCTAAAGTGAAAGTATATCTTGCTGCCATTTTATTAGTTTGATTTGATGCATTAGTAAGAGAAAAAGTATATACCCCAGAAGCCACAGAAGAACCAGAATAATCTACAATATTCATAGAATTCCATTCCACACCCATAGCTTTGTTAGTGCCTACGAAATTTTTAAAATAATTTGTTCTTCCTTGTAAAGTAGAAGTACTTTCGCTAGCTACAGTTCCCATTAAAGTTGCATTTTCCATATATTGCGAAGAGGCAATTGTACTTGGGTTTAAAGAAGTAATATCACCTTCCCAAGATTTTAAAGTGGTTCTTACCGCATTTAATCCGCAAGGAGCAGCAGATAAAGCTCCAGAAATTAAAACAGCACTAGAAATATATAACAATTTTTTCATAACTTAATAACCTTTTTTTGTTGCTTGTGTTATTATAAATCAATATACAACACTTGATTTTATTTTAACAAAATTAATCTAAAAAACAATATGATTTTTGATTGTTTTTTATTTTTTAAGCAAAATTTATTTAAATTATGTTATAGTTTCTAAATATCTTGTCTATTAAATAAGAATTACTAGGAGATGTTGTTTGTTAGAAAGTGGATTATTTTTAGAGATAGCCTATATATTATTTAGTTTTGCAATGTTTATTACAATTTTTTTGTGTCCTATATTTTTTACGATTTTAAAAATCTTTGATTATAATTTAAATTTTGATTATATAAAGTTAAACTACTCAGTATTTTTTTATTACTTACCGCTTGGTTTAGGCTTTTATTTCTTTCCAAATATTATTTCTTTAAGTAGTGGTTATTATGTAGCATTTTTTACCATAGCATTACTTTGTCTTTATAATTTGCCCTTAACATATTTACTAAATAGATATGTTTTTCATGAAAGTGGACTTAAAAAGTTCTTAATGATATTTATGATTTTTACAAGTACCGAGCTTAGTCTTATATATATTTTATATCAGTTTCTTAATTAGGTTTTTTATTGATGAAAAAAATAAGTTTTATCCTACTAATGATTACTATAACCTTTGGTAATGCTTATAGTGAAGAAATATCTAAAGGAGCTTTAGCAAAAGCTATTGATTCTGTAGTTAGCATATCAGCAATGTCCTCAGATAAGCCTGTAGAAATTGAAGAATTTTTCAAATCTAGCAATATTTCAGGAGATAAAGGCTCGGGAATAATCATTGGTGAAGGTGGTTTAATTATTACTAATAATCATGTTATTGATAATAAATCTGTAATTAAAGTAAGTTTAAATGATGGTCGGGTATTTAGAGCTAAAACTTTAATTCAAGATAAAGAACTAGATTTAGCAATTTTAGAAATTCAAGCTACCAAAACTAAATTCCAACCAATTAAAATTGCTACTAATTCGTCTACTTTAGAATTAGGAGATACCGTATATGCTATTGGAAATCCTTTTGGAGTAGGTTTGTCGGTAACCTCGGGGATAATTTCAGCTCTTCCTTCTAAAAACAATACATTTTCAGGGGTTGGCAAGTTAATTCAAACCGATGCTTCAATGAATCCTGGTAATTCTGGAGGAGCTTTACTTAATACTAATGGTGAGCTAATAGGAATCACTACAGGAATCTTTGGTGATGTTTTCATTGGTATTGGTTTTGCTATTCCTGTTGATGTGGTGCAGTTATTTATTAACCGTTCAATTAGCGGACAGAAAGTTAAAAAATATTGGCTAGGATTTGTGGGTGTTAATGTAACCTTTGAAATGATAAATAAACTTGGACTTGATTATCCTCGTGGTGTTATTATCACCGATGTTTTTAAAGGTAGTTCGGGAGAAAAAGCTGGTGTTAAAGTCGGTGATGTAGTCTTATCACTCGGTGGTAAAGAAATTGATTCTACTGCGACTTTTTCTTTTATTGTGGCTTCTATAGATAGTAATGCTCCTCTTGAGCTACGAGTTTTAAGAGCTGGAAAAGAAATTAAACTAAAAATAATTCCCGAAGAACCTAAAGATAATATTCCTAGCAACATTACTACAATTTCTAAGGGAGTATTAAATAATATAGCTTTAGCAAATAATTCTAATGCTATAGCTTATGAAATTGGCTCAGATATTTTAGACAATGGAGTAGTAGTTTATGATATTTCTAAAGATAGCTTTTTATACGACTTAGGTGTAAAAAGAGGTGATAGCTTAATAAGTATTAATGGTAAAAAATTTAGAAATGTAAACGAACTCTTAAAAATATTAGATGAAATAAAAAGGGTTGTGGATTATAATATTGTTATAAAAAGAAATGGCACAGAAATAACTATTGAAGCTTCGTATTTGGGAGGATAATTCATTAATGGTAAAAAAAATTATATTTATAGGTTTTCTAGTAGGAATACTGTATGGTAAAGCCTTTTCTTATGAGCTAATAGGTAGTGTAGGATATTTACAGTCTAAATATAAAGAAACTCAAACAAATTCTTCTAGCCCTACTATTTCGGTAGATGTTTATGCTCCTGTATTATTTGATGGTTTTTCTGTAGGGATGGGATTAGGTTATTTTGAAACAAATCTAGGTAGTTCAACTGCCTTAGCTCAGCAATTTAGAGACGATTTAAATGTAGATGAAAGAGATATTCATCTTGCTCTATTTCCTACTTATTTGGGAGCAAAATATGAGTATTTCTTTAATAAAAATTTTTCTACCTTTATTTCAGGTAAAGCTGGTATCACCATAGGTGATAAAAGATTCTATGATGGTACGATAAGTTTGGTAGATGATGAGGGACCATATGAGATTTCTTCTAATTTAGAAGTATGGGGAAATAGAATTTATGGTGGTACATTAGGATTTTCTTTTTATAGAAATTATCTGTTTTCGGTATCTTATGATAGTGCTTATATAAAAAGTATTTATAGTATGAATAAACTTGGTAGATTTACAAATTTAACTCGTATTGACACTATATCGGTTAAATTTAGCTATGCTTTTAGATCAAGATAATGATAGCTAAGGTTGAAAATATTGTTATAACTCTTGAAGAATCTAAGCAAAGGTTAGATAAATGGTTGTTGCAAAAATTTCCTAATCTTAATAATTCTATGGTGCAAAAACTTATTAGAACTAAGCAAGTTAAGGTAGATGGTAAGGCTGTAGCTCATAATTTTATTTTGCAAGAATCGCAAAATGTACGAGTTCCAGTATATTTTATTTCGCAAATTAAAGATAATAAACAACCTAAAAAAACTATTGATATTTCTAAATATAAAAAAGAAATTCAGCAGGTGGTTGATTCTATAATTTATAAAGATGATAATCTTATTATTCTTAATAAACCAGCAGGAATAGCTGTACAAGGTGGCTCAGGAATTAATTTTAATATTACAGTAGCATTTCCAGAGTTAAGGTTTAATCTTGCTAATAATCCGTTTATAGTACATAGAATAGATAAAGAAACTAGTGGTATTTTAGTTTTGGCAAGAAACAAAGCAACTGCTCAATATATGTTTACTTTATTTAAAGAAAAAAAAATCAGTAAAACTTACAACTGCTTAGTATATCCATTTATTTTAAAAAAATATCAAAGTATCGGAATGCAAGGAACTATCTCAGCCCCGCTATTAAAAACTGAAAATACCAATATAGAAGGAGTAAGCATTGATGAAAATGGCAAAGAAGCAATTACTAATTATAAAGTTTTAGCTTATCAAAATGATATTGCCCTAATGGAAGTAAAACCACTTACTGGCAGAACTCACCAAATAAGAGTGCATATGGCAGAATATTTAAAAAATCCAATTATTGGTGATTTTAAATACGGAGCAATTCCTTTAAAAGAAAAAGATATTAATTATCGTAAATTATATTTACATGCCAAAGCAATAGAGTTTATTTCTGTTGATGGTAAAAAGATTTTTATAGAAGCATCTTTTGATAAGGACTTCCAATTAGCTTTACATATATTAAAGTTAGACGAATAATCTACTCAAGTACGAAAACTTGAATAGATTATTAATAAAATATTTTAAATATGTTTTTTTAGCAGATTATTAATTTCATCTCTACCTGATAAGCCAATAATTCTTTCAACTTCTACACCACCTTTAAAAATAATTAAAGTTGGGATGGAGCGGATACCAAAATTTCCTGTGGTAATAGGGTTTTCATCCACATTAAGTTTTACAATATCAGAAGAATCTCCCATATCACGACTTACATCTTCTAAAATAGGGGCAATCATTTTACAAGGACCACACCAAGCCGCCCAAAAATCTACTAATACTGGTTTGCTTTTAGATTTTTCAACTACAGATTCTTGAAAATCAGCATCTTTAATTTCTTTTGGCATTTTATATATTCTCCATTTTGTCTTTATATTTAGATAGTATGAAAAAAATTTTTTTCAAGTTTTTATATGTTATTATTTTATTAAAATTATAAAACTTAAGGATAATATAAACAATGGAATATTTTCCAAAAGATTTTCTCTGGGGTGGAGCAGTGGCTGCCAACCAGTGCGAAGGTGCTTATAATGTAGCAGGTAAAGGCTTATCTACCTCTGATGTTTCTCCTAATGGTATTGGTTCAACTCATGTGTATCCTATAGATAATTCTCTGCATTATCCTAGCCATGTGGGGATAGATTTGTATCATAAATATAAAGAAGATATAGCTCTATTTAAAGAAATGGGCTTTAAGGTATTTAGAACCTCTATTGCTTGGACGAGAATTTTTCCACAAGGAGATGAAGATTCGCCCAACGAAGAAGGTTTAAAATTTTACGATGACTTATTTGATGAATTATTAAAAAACAATATTATTCCGCTGGTTACTTTATCACATTATGAAATGCCACTAGGATTAGTTTTAAAATATGGTGGTTGGCGAAATCGTAAAGTAATAACTTTTTTTGAAAACTATGTACGAGCAGTTTTTAATCGTTATAAAAATAAAGTTAAATATTGGCTCACTTTTAATGAAATTAATTTTATAAATTATGTCCCTTTTACTGGTGGCGGAATTATTCTTAAGGATGGTGAAAATGCTGTTGAAGCAAAATTTCAAGGGGCTCACCATCTTTTTATTGCCTCAAGTTCAGCGGTTAAAATAGGTAAAGAGATAAATAAAGATTTTCAAATTGGCTGTATGATAAACTATACTCCAAGTTATCCACTAACCTCAGATCCTCAAGATGTTCTTGCTAATATAGAGCAAGAAAGAGAAACCCTAATGTATGCTGATATACAAATCAGAGGATACTATCCTAGTTATGCTAAATCTTTTTTAAAACAAAATAATATTAATTTAAAAATGGAAGATGGTGATGAAGAGATTCTTAAAAACACCGTAGATTTTATTGGTTTTAGCTATTATTCTACCCGCTGTGCTACTGCAGATAAAAGTAAATTAGGAAATGCAAATTTAATAGGTGGGGGTATTAAGAATCCTCATTTGAAAGAAACTCAGTGGGGATGGACTATAGATCCGATTGGTTTGCGAATAGCTTTAAATAATTTATACGATCGTTATCAAAAACCATTATTTATTGTAGAAAATGGCTTAGGAGCAAAAGATACCTTAGAGGCGAACAATAAAGTTCATGATAGCTATAGAATAGATTATCTTAAATCTCATTTGCAACAGGTGGCTTTGGCGATTATTGAAGACGGTGTAGATTTAATGGGCTATACATCTTGGGGCTGTATAGATTTAATTGCTGCTTCTACCGCCCAAATGTCTAAAAGATATGGTTATATTTATGTAGATTTAGATGATGAAGGTAAGGGTAATTTAAAAAGAATCCCAAAAGATAGTTTTTACTGGTATCAAAAAGTAATAAAAACTAATGGCGATTCTTTATTTGAAGATTAGCTGTTTTGTATTATAAAAAAAGACTAATGTTTTTACGAGCATTAGTCTTTTTGATTATCTAAAAATATTTAAAAATTAAAAAAAATTATTTCTTTTTATTCTTAGGTAAAGGAGAATCATCTATAGAGGTGCTAACAGTTTTAGGAGCAACCGGCGAGCATAAACTTAAAGATTTATCTATAAATTTAGATTCAATAAAAGCACAATCTAGCATAGAATAAGATATAAAATCATGATTTAAAGTTTTATTCTTTTTTGCTCTGGCATTATTTAGTTGTTTATCTCCAAAGTTTTTAATCCACATATCCGAAAACCAAAGTATTGCTGGAATATGTCTTTGTTCTACAGGCATTGGTCTTACAAGTGTGCCGTGATTATAAAATGTTCTATCACCATAAGTTTCACCTAAAGATTCACCGTGATCGGATACATAAATTAAAATAGAATTAGTATTGTTTAAAACATTCATAATTTCATTTAAAATGTGGTCAGTATAAAGAATCGTATTATCATATTCATTATCTAAGTATTTTTTATCGCAATCAGTAACATTTCTATCAGTTAAAGAACTACAAATAGGAGACCATTTTTGGAATTCTTCAGGGTATCTTGCCGAATATTTGTAGTGGCTTCCCATTGTATGTAAAATAATTAGCTTATTAGGTTTATTTTTATTTTCGGTATCAATAATTTTTTGCAACAGAGGAATTAAGTCTTCATCTTTATTGCCAAGACTATGAGCTAAATAAGTGATACTATTAATTTCTTTAATCCTCTGAAACATAGGGTCTCTAGGTTTATAACTATTACTAGAGATTAAAAAGGTATCAAAATTAGCATTTTTAAAAATTGGCACAAAACTTTCTACATTGTGTGTTAAGTTTTTGTCTAAATTTGCTACAAAATCTTTGCCTTTCTTAAAACCAAGTAAACAGCTAACCGAAGGAATCGTCATATTATAGCAAGAGTAAAAATTATTAAAGAAAACAAGATTCTCTCTTTTTTCTAATAAGGGATTAGTTTTTCTTTTATAACCACCAAGCGAAAATCTATCTGACCTTGCAGTTTCTCCAATTACCAATACTATATTAAATGGTTGATTCTTTTGAGTAGCAGAAAATTTATTTTTAGTAGGAATATCACTAAAGGTAAAATTTCCCTGATTTATACTAAAGTATTTTCCAGTATTATATACCCAGTTAATTGGATATTGTTCGGTGTTAATATTTAGTAATAAATATATATACCTAACTCCACGAGGATCATTGTCTTGTGTAAGTTTATTAAGATTAGTAAACAAAGATATAAAAATAAGTAGTATAAAAATAAATAGCAACCCTAGCTTTTCTTTTAAAGAATCTAATATTTTTTCTGAACTTAATTTAAATTTAAAACTTAAATATATAGGTAGAATCACAAAAACTAAAGCTATAGGAATTGACTTGTAAGATATTACCGATAACGATTCAACAGCCTCTTTAGAATTAGTTTGAACTATTGCCATGATTACCGATAAACTTATGGATACTCCTAGAAAATAATCCATATAAAAGAAAATAGCATTGGCAATTACAAAAATAGAAAAAACAATACTTAAGACATATCTATTAAAAGAAAATAAATTTAAAACAAAAGCAACTACAACCAAAGATATTAGTAAATCTGAAATTAACAAAATTGTAATTTCATTCATAAATAAATTAAAAGGAAGTACTAAAAAGGTACTCATTAACAGAATAATAAAATTATTCCTACTTAAACAATTATTAATAAGGGTAGACATATTAACTTTTTTACTCACTAATTTTTATATTAATATAGTTTGCAACCATAATAATTGCAACACCGATTATAGCATAAATTGACGGAATTGTACTAAATAATAGAATCCCAAATAATACTCCCCAAATAATTTGGATGTACTGCATGGAAACAATAGATTGTACGGCTCCTCTTTGATAAGAAAGCATAAAGAAAATCATACCAAATGCGGCTAAAACTCCGCCCATTCCAATTAAACTAATAGTTTTAAAATTATCAGTTAAATAAAGATTTTCTCCTATAACTCCGAGATAAATTGTAGCTACTAAAATACTTAATAAAATATTATAAATAGCAATAGTTATAGTATTTTCTTGTGGTAAATATTTTTTTACAACAATCCCGCTTAAGGCTCCAGTTATAGCGATACCTAATCCTCCTAAGATACCAATAAGAGCAAAACCGCTATGTTCCATATCCCATAGTTGAATAGAAATTATTACTCCAATAAATCCACTAAGAATTAAAGCGATTTTTTTAAAATTTGCCTTTTCTATAAATAATACAATACTTAAAAGAGTAGCAATAATTGGTTGCATAAAAGCCAATGAGTAAAAAATATGAAAAGGCAAATGCGATATAGCTACTAAAGAGCAAAGGGTGTTCCCCACTGATAGTAAAGATCTTACAAAAACCCAAAAGGTATGTTTAGTTTTAAAAATATCTAAAGATAATTTTGAGGTAAATAAACCAATTATAAGTAAAGTAATTAAAATTGCAGAATCTAACCAAAACATGTAAGAAAAAAATGAAATTTCTACACTACTAAATAAGAACTTATTTACAACATCCATAAAAGCAAAACAGGTGTAGGATATAAAAGATAAAAATATTCCTTTATGCAGTAAACTCATTTTTATTCTCCCTTGATACATAAAAATTAAAAAATGTGGCAAAAATAATAATTCCACAGCCTATTAAAGTACTAAATGATGTTCTATCATCAAATAAAGCATAGCCAAATATGATTCCCCACAGTAATTGAGTATACTGAGTTGGGGCAATAGTAGTAGCTTTAGATATTTGATAAGCCTTCATAAATAAAGACGAAGCAATAATTGTAAATAAAGCACTGAAAAATATTATTGCGGATATTTTAAAAGTAATATAATTGCTAATTAAATTAAAATCACTAACTTTACCCTCAAAAATTAACATGATAATTCCTAAAGAAAAAGAACAAACTGCCACATAAAAAGTAGCTGAGTAAGGATTCTCATTCTGTAAGTATTTACGAGCAATAATTCCTGATAACGACCCAGTAATAGCTGTAATAATAGTGGTTAATACTCCAATATAAACAAGGCTTTCTTCTACATTTGGCTGTACGACAATTAATATTCCCATAAAGCCAATAATAACCGCTAAAATATTTAACCAGCTAAATTTCTCTTTTAAAACAATAAATCCTAAAATACTTGTCATTAAAGGCATAATAAAAACAATAGAGTAAAATATATCTAAAGGTAAATATAATAAAGAAAAGGTTAAACAAATATTGTTTATCATAAGAATCATACATCTGATGAAAACAATTTTTCTATTTTCTATATAGAAAAAAGTTTTACCAAAAACAATTAAGCCAAATCCTAATAAAATTATAACTGCAAATAGTTTAACATAAACAAAATAAATACTTATAGGAATTGAATTTAAGTATAATATATAACGGCTAGCAGCATTAGAGCTAGAAAAAAATAAAAAAGATAAAAGGATTAATAATATTCCAAATTTGTTATTATCATTGAACATTCGCCTTCTCCCTTTTAGAATCAATAGTAATTATAATATTTGAAATAATCACTATAAAACAACCTAAAACAGTTGTTAATGTGGTAGAATCGCCAAAAATAATATAACCAAAAAACACTCCCCAAATCATTAAAGCATATTCAGTAGGTGCAACTAATTGAATAGGGGTGATCTGGTAGGCTTTTAAAAATAAAAAGAATCCAATTAAGCAAGTAACGGCAGTTAGTAAAACATAGTTTAAAAGACTATTATCAATTATAAAACCACTAAAACCAGTTTTACCAACTGAAACTAATCCACTACAAACACTGCAAATTAAAAAAACATAAAATGATATTTTTATAGAGTTTTCGTTATATAAATATTTCCGTGTAACCAATCCCGATAAAGCTACAAAAAGTGCTATTAAAACGGTAATTAACATAGGAACTAAGTATTTTTCCTCAAAATTATTAGAAAAAGGATTAGCAATAATTAAAACTCCTAAGAATCCTAAAAATAATGAAATACTTTTAAATAAGGTAAATTTTTCTTTTAAAAAAAACACTGCCATTATTGAGGCAATAAGTGGAGCAGTAAAAACAATGGAATAATAAATATCTAAAGGTAAATATTTTAAAATATAAAAAACTAAGAAAAAATTTATAAAAGTAATAAACCCTCTAATAAGTACAGCTAAGGGATTCTTTACTATAAATAAATCGGTCTTAAACTTATATAATCCTATTATTAATATGAAAATCACAATTAAAGTTGAGATATAAAAATAAAAAACTACAAAATCAATTTTATGATGAATTGAAGCATATTTAATAGTAGCATCCATAATACTATAAAAAAATGTTGATAGTAATCCGAGTGAAATCCCCAAAGAATAGCTGTTAGTCATATATATTCCAGTTTGTAAATAAGAGTTTAAGAATCTTACTAATAATTGCACCACATTGTAAAGCAATTTTATTTTTATAGCCCGAAGAGTAGCATTTCTGTTGTGATTGCAAAAAATATTAAAATTAATTTTAAAAAAGATTTGACAATAAAATAAAAAGGGATTAGATTAGAGAGGTTGGCAAGTGAGAGCTAGCTGACAACTAGTTAGATATGAAGGTATTATTATGCGGATACGATGGGTATTTGTGTAGTAAGGAAGAGAAGAAGAAAGAAGAGAGAGAACAATAAGCTGAGGTGTTGTACGAGAGTATGATACTGAGGAGGAAGGCGGAAGTGTTTGGGGATTTTCTGGTTGGAT
>JAIRQL010000006.1 GCA_031256515.1 Alphaproteobacteria bacterium | reverse complement strand
TCTTGAAATTTCTCTACTCCATTTTTTAAAATATAGCTATCAGGATCTTCAGAATTTTCTAAAATTACAAATCTTGGATTCATTCCTATTTCTATAACATTAAGATATAAATCTAAGATTCGGTTAGTAGCTTTTTGCCCTGCATTATCACCATCTAAACAAAAAATTGGCGATTTATCATATTTATTAATAATTTTAATATGTTCTTCAGTAATAGAAGTACCTAAGCCTGCAACCGCTGTTTTAAATCCCATATTAAATAGGGATATTACATCCATATAGCCCTCAACCATAATTAAAGGGGCATTTTTTAAGTTCTGTAAAGCCAAATGCAAATTATACAGAGTATTTTTTTTATGAAAAATATAACTTTCTTTAGAATTAAGATACTTAGGCATTTCATCGCCCATACCTCTACCACCAAAAGCAATAGTTTTGCCAAGATTATCGGCTATGGGAAAAATTACCCGATTTCTAAAAAAATCGTACAGCTCACCTTTTTGATTATGATTTTTTAAACCAACCTCAAGAATATCTTCATCGTGGATACCATTTCTTTCTAAACTTTCCCATAACGGTTGGCTTGAGCTTAAAGTAAACCCTAAATTAAATTGCTTAATGGTTTCAAGAGAAAGTCCTCTATTTTTTAAATAGTCAAGGGCTTTTTTACCCTCAGGAGCAAAAAGATTTTTACTGAAATAAGCTCGTGCTTCTTCAGCTATACCAATTAAAGTTTTTTTACGAGTATCTTCTTTATAAACTTCTGAAAGATTAAGTTTCTGCGGTAAGGCAATACCAGCTTTTTCAGCTAAGGCTTTTACTGCCTCAGCAAAGCTCATGCCATAAATTTCTTGGTAAAAAGTAAAGATACTACCTTTAGCACTACAGCCAAAACAGTAGTAAAATCCTTTTTGCGGATTTACATAAAAAGATGGACTCTTTTCATTATGAAAAGGACACAACCCTAAATATTCTCTACCTTTTTTACTTAAAGAAACTCTTTCTTGTACTACATCAACAATAGAAATTGTATCTCTTAGTTGATTTAAAAAATCTTGCATTAAACTTTCTTAAGATAACAGCTCTTTAATTTGCTTAGAAACAATCGCCATATCCATACGACCAGCATAACTTTCTTTAAGATAATTAACTACCTTACCAGTATCTTTAACCTCAGTTGCTCCTAAAGTTTCTATGGCTTTTTTGATTAAATCGGTGGTTTCTGCTGTACTAAATGGAGCTGGCATAAAAGATTTAATCACGGTTATTTCGTCTTCTTCTTTTTGAGCTAAATCTAGACGATTGGCTTTAGTATATTCAGTAATACTATCATTTCTTTGTTTTATCATCTGTTGCATAAGAGTAAGAACCGCATTGTCATTAACCTCTGTTTGCTCTGATGAGCGCATTTCTATTTCTTTATCTTTAATTTTAGCAAGAATAAGGCGAATAGTTGTAAGCCTTTGTTTATCTTGGGCTTTCATTGCTACTACCATTTCATTTTTAATTGTTTCTTTAATCATTGACTAAAACCTTTAAATCTTTTATACTATTATACGATTTATTATAGCATATAATTTCTTTTTATATCAATTCTTTTGATATAATCTAAGTTTTGCTATTTTTTATTGTTAATAATAATAAAATAGAATTTTGTGAGGTATAAAGGAATGCAAAAGCATCCTATTACATTAAATGGGCTTAAATCTTTAGAAATTGAAAGGAATAAGCTAAAAAATGAAGATCGTCCTAATGTTATTAAAGCCATTTCTTCGGCTCGTGAATTGGGAGATTTATCTGAAAATGCAGAATATCATGCGGCTCGTGAACAACAAGCCTTTATTGAAGGAAGAATCAAAGATCTAGACGATTTAATCTCAAGATCTGATGTTATTGACCCACTAAGCATTACCAGTGATAAAGTAATGTTTGGTGCTACCGTAATTTTAGAAGACTTAGACGAAGGCACTAAAAAAACCTATCAAATCGTTGGTGAATTTGAAGCCAATTTAGAAAAAGGATTAATCTCTTATACTTCTCCTCTTGGGAGATCTTTAATTGGGAAATCTAAGGGCGATGTTATAGACAATGCTACCCCTAAAACTACAAAATCTTGGGAAGTTTTAGAAATTCTTTACAAATAGCTTATAAATAATTTTATTTGTTTTACTACTTAACATAGAGTCTTTAATATTAAAGGCTCTATTTTTTAACCATCTTAAGAAAAATTAAATTTAATATAAAAGCTATCTTTAGTAATATTAGGAGAAATACTCATACTATAGCGGTTATTATCTATATTAATTTTATATTCTGTAGTAAAAATTTGCCCTATAGCAAAACCTAAGGCACTTCCTACTAGAACATCACTTACATTATGTTTTTTTGTGGCAACCCTAGAATAAGCAATAAAGGCAGATGTTAAATAAGTAGAAGCTGCATACTTATTACCATACCGATTTGTAATAAAAGAAGCAGCAAAAAAGCTAAATGCCGAATGACCCGAAGGCATAGAGTAATTATTGCTACCATCTGGTCTTTCTCTTTTTATTAAATATTTACCACCAAGAACAACTGCAGTTGTGGTTGCTCCCCCATAAAGATACTCAAAAAAGCCCTCTTTATCTTCTTTTTGGATAACTAAACCTAAAGCAAATAAATTTAAAGCAATTACTCCCATATCTCCTATTGTTTGCTGCAACTTTAAAGAGGTAGCATTTTGATTAGTTAAAAAACTTGGTGAATCCCAACTAGCTCTTAAAAAACTTATGCTTATCATAAAAAATAAAACTATAATAGAAAGATTTTTCAAAACCAAAATACCTATTTAATCTGCAATAGTTTCTAAGATTAAATCCTCTAGCTTTTTAATTTTACTTCGTACTTCTATTGCTTTTTCAAACTCTAGGTTATCTGCCAAAGCTACCATTTCTTTAGAGAGTTTTTCTTTTTGTTTAATAATATCTTCACGGGACATAAATCTAAGTTCTTTTTCTAGTTGCTCTCTTTCTTTAGCTTGGGCTTTAAGAGTTTTTTTATCCGACTTAGAAACCCGAAGATTACTGTTTCCTAAATCTATATCTATAAGTTTTGATACAACTGTTTTTGGAGTAATATTATGTTCTTTGTTATAGGCTTCTTGAGCTTCTCGCCGCCTTTTAGTTTCGTCTAAGGCATATTTCATAGAATCGGTGATTTTATCGCCATATAAAATTACAATACCATTCTCATTTCTGGCTGCCCTTCCTATAGTTTGCACAAGCGATGTTTTTGACCTTAAGAAACCTTCTTTATCGGCATCTAGTATTGCCACAAGGGTACATTCTGGAATATCAAGACCTTCTCTTAAAAGATTAATCCCTACCAGAACATCAAATTCATCTTGCCTTAAGGCTTTAATAATTTGGACTCTTTCTAGGGCATCAACATCCGAGTGAATATATTTTGTTCTTATCCCATTTTCATTAAAATAATCGGTAATATGCTCTGCCATTTTTTTAGTTAGAGTAATTGCCAATATTTTTTCTTTTTTAGGAATTCTTTTTTTAATCTCTGCCATTAAATCATCAATCTGATTTTCAATTGGTCGCACAAAGCATTCAGGGTCTAAAAGACCGGTTGGTCTAATTAACTGTTCTATTACCTCACCACCCGACTGCACTAACTCAAATTCACCTGGAGTTGCCGAAACAAAAATTGTTGAACCTCTTTGGCTATCCCACTCTTCAAACCTTAGGGGACGATTATCCATACAAGATGGTAATCTAAACCCATAATTAGCTAAAGTTTGCTTACGGTTTCTATCGCCATTAAACATTCCTCTTATTTGCGGTACAGAAACATGAGATTCATCCACAAAAATTAAAGTATCCTCAGGTAGATAGTTAAACAATGTTGATGGAGTACTACCCGCTTCTCTGCCACTTAAATAACGGGTATAGTTTTCAATCCCCTTTGTATATCCAGTAGCTTGAAGCATTTCTATATCAAAATTAGTTCTTTCTTCTATCCGTTGAGCTTCTATAAATTTTTCTTGAGATTTAAAATATTCTACCCTTTCTTGCATTTCTGCTTTTATTTTAGGCACAGCATGAGAAATAACATCGTGCGGAGTAGCATAAAGAGTTGCGGCATAAAGGCGGAAATAATCTAGCCTTTCTATTTTTTTACCAGTTAGAGGGTCTATTAAATCTATCCTTTCAATTTCATCACCAAAAAAAGATAGCCGAATAGCTTCTTCGTCTAAATGGGCAGGATAAATTTCTATAACATCGCCCCTTACCCTAAAGGTAGATCTTTCAAAGGCTAAATCGTTTCTAACATATTGTAAATTTACTAAATTTAAACAAAGTTGTGGAATAGAAATTTCTTGCCCTTGTTCTAACAGGAGCTTCATTCTTTCGTAAAAGGTTCTTTCACCTATCCCGTAAATACAAGAAACTGAGGCAACAATAATCGTATCTCTTCGCTCTAATAGCGAATATATGGCAGAGTGCTTCATTTGGTCTATTTTAGAATTAATTACAGAATCTTTATCCACATAAACATCGCTAGATGGTATATAGGCTTCTGGCTGATAGTAATCAAAGAAGGATATAAAATACTCTACCGCATTATTAGGAAAAAATCCTTTAAGCTCACTATAAAGCTGAGCGGCTAAAGTTTTATTATGAGCCATAATTAGGCTTGGTCTTTGAGTTTTTGCAATTATATTTGCCATTGTAAAAGTTTTACCCGACCCTGTTACCCCTAATAGCACTTGATTTTTTTTATCTTCTGTAATTCCTTTGATTAAAGAATTAATGGCTACTGGCTGATCGCCCGATGGTTTATAATTGGCATTTAACTCAAATTTTCTTTGTTTATTCATTTAATTGTCTTTAATTATTATTAATTTTAAAGTACGGTAGGAAGAATTACTCCTCCTACCTTTTTTTACTTTAAGAGTATAACGGCAAGATATTTTCTTGTAAAACAGTAATTGTTTTATCTATATCTTCTATAGTAGAATTACGACCTACAGAAAACCTTATACTCCCACTTATATAGTTTTTATCATTGCATAAAGCCTTAATTACATGCGATGATGCAGAATCTAAATAAGTTGCTCCAATGTTTGCTAAAATATTATTAGCAATCAGAATATCGCTAACCTTGTTTCTATCTAATCCTTTAAAAGAAACATTTAAGGTATTATCTACAACTTCA
>JAIRQL010000009.1 GCA_031256515.1 Alphaproteobacteria bacterium | reverse complement strand
TGTTTTTATAAAATATGAGCCTTTGATGGTTCTCCATTTTTTATTGCCTTTTTACTTTATTGTTTTATTAAGATTAAATAGATTAAAAACATATATTGTACTTAATACATATTAAATATGCACCAAAAGCATATATCTGTCAAGTGAATTTAAATAAAGAATATCTTTTAAGATTATAGATGAGAACTTTATTTATAAGAGGACACAATCAACAATACCTTTAAAGTAGATGTTTATCTAACTTTTGATAGCTACTTTTATATTTAGTAAAATGCTTGGCTAAAAAAAATAATACTCATACTTAGCTATAAATATGAGTATTATTTTATACAATACAGTTTAAAAGTGATATTTTAATGTAATAAACTACCACTTATACCAAGAGTTTTTTTGTTGAGAAGATTGTGGTTTTGATACACTATCATTTTTCTCTGCTCTTTTTAATTCTTCTGGTTGCAATACATTATGATCTTCATAGCGCGAAGACCTTGATTGTAAAGTTTGTTCCACTGGAACTTTGTTTTTTACTTCAATTTCTGGTTCTACTTCTTCTTCTGTTTCAGAATCTTCTTCTATTATTGGAACAACCGGAGTAGATTCTTTTTCAGGGGATGAATCTTCTGATTTTGTTGCTTCTGCAGGTAAAGAGGAATCTTTTGCAGGTTGAGATTCAGGAGTGGCAACTTCTGGTTTAGCTTTCTCTTCTTTAGTAGCAGTATCTTTAGAGTCTACTTCTGGTGCTGGTGCTACTGAAGGAGTAATTGGTTTTGTACTTGCCGGAACATCTTTTCCTTTTGGCTTAAACGATTTAATATAAGGATTATCAGATTGAGTATTACTTTCTTCTTCATCTAAAGAATCTAAATCTTGATTATCTGGAGTAGTTGTAGCTGTTTTATCATCTTGGGAAGCTACTGGTTTTGGCTCTTCTGTAGTTGAAGCAGGAGCTTCATCTGCAGTAGGAGTTTCATCTGATGTAGAGGTATCTGCTATTAATCTAAGTTTATTGTTAGGATTTAGTTGGGTTATTTTATCTACACTTTTTAAAGCCTTATTAGCTTCTTTATCCTCAAGGGTTAAAACATAGTTTTCTGTCTTAGAGTAATTACCAAATATTCTTATGGTTTGCAAATAAATAGACTGATTATCTTGATTAATACTTACTTTAGCTAGGAACTGAATGTTTTTATCTAAAACATAATTTTTTTCATTTACTTCTTGCCAAAGATTTGGTGAAACTACCATATTACTGATAATATTATCATCTTGAAATACGAATAAATCTTTACCATTAAGGCTTTGTACTAATTTTCCTCTAAGCAAAACTACCTGATTAGGAACAGGATTTGCAAATATATCGCTAAGTTTTTGATACTTAGCTACATTTTGCTCTACTTCGCTACTATCAACAATAGTGCGATATTTTCTAACATTTTGATCATTACCTTTATTGTGCTGTAAAACTACACCTGTCATTTCGCTAGGTTCTGCAAAGCCAAAATTAATTTGGAAGAAAGATATAGTTAAAAAAGTACAAAAATAGAATAATTTCATAATAAAAATTCCATACCCATAAATAATTAATTTATACTACTATTATTACATAAAAAAGTAAATACGAAATTACAAACTAGAAGTAAATACATAATGAAACCGCAAAACATAGCACTCTTATTAAGTGATAAAAATCTTGAGATTATAGAATCTATTTTAAAAAATTCTGATTTTTTTTATGAAATAATAAAAAATTTAAAAACAACAGCTGATATTTTAATTACAGAATATAGCTATCTTGATGAAATTTTTAATTTAGAATCACAAAAAATAAAAAAAATTATCTGCATAATTCCGAAACATTATTTAGAATTTATTGCAGATAACTTTAAAAACAAGAAAATTATTTTTCTTGAACTGCCAATTACTTATAAAAAGCTACTTGATAGTATAAAATAAAAAATTATTTTAATTTAGTTTCTTTAAATTCCACATGTTTTCTAACACGAGGATCATACTTTTTTAGAACTAATTTTTCTGATGAATTTTTTGGATTTTTATTAGCAATGTAATAGTATCCAGTATCAGCAGTGCTTTCTAACTTAATTAAAGTTTTTACTTTTTTAGCCATGTTTCTACCTTATTTTTTTTAACCAATGAGAACTAATTTATAATAAAAATTTAGAAAAAGCAATATATTTTTAGATATTCTCTTCTTCTGCCAACTTTTTAAGTTTTTTTAATTGTCCGGCTATAGATGTTTTAATAAAAGGGATATAAAACAAAGGATAATTAATTATCATTAATATCTTTGCCGATAAATTTTTTATACGATAATCTGCGATATAATTGAGTTTTGTAGTATTTTCTGAAGTTTTTTGTAGCAAATAGATGTTATCTATATAAAGTTTTCCTAGCTCTATTTCAATAGTAAAATGCTGATAAGTAGGATATTGATTTATTAGCATATAGCCTTTATATTCTTTAGTTTCAATTCCTTTACCCATTTTTAACAAAAACGGTTCACCTTTATCAAATTTTTGTTTTTTAAGGGTAGATCTATCAACCATACCAACAACCCACAATTTTTGTTTTTGTGGGTCTTGTAGGTAAGAAAAAACGGTATCTATATTGCTATTAATCTTAATAGAGTAGGTTAGTTTCATTAGCGAGATTTTCTTTTTTTTCTTTTTTCAGGCATACTATCTTCATCAATTAAAAAGGTTAAAAGACCTCGTAAGCTATCGGCTTCTTTAATGATGATTGGTAGTTTTTCTCCTAAGGTAAAAACTCTTCCACTTTGTTTATCTTTAACGGTATTTCTTTTTAAATCTACGATAGCAAAACCACGAGATACAGTTCGCATTGGAATAAGTCCCGAAGCTCCATTATCTATTAAATTAACAAAAATTCCAGCATTGGTAATTGTGGATATTTCTGCCATAAAAGATTCGCCAATACGAGAAGATAACCATTTGGCAAAAGCTCTGTGATCGGCAGATTTTTCGGCATTAAAAGCTAATCTTTCGGTTAAAGATATTGCTTTAGAAATATTGGCTACCATTGGGGCAGAATATTTAAATTCTTCACTATTAATTATAGACAAAATTAACCTATGAATCATAAGATCAGAGTATCTTCTAATTGGTGAGGTAAAATGGCAGTATTCTTTAAGAGCTAAACCAAAATGCCCAATGTTTTCGTTAGAGTATTCAGCTTGGCTTTGGGCTCTTAATGCGGCTTCATTTAAAGCATTAGCAAAATCTTTATTAGAGAATTCATTTAATAAGTTATTAAAGAAAGCTCCGTTAATATTTTGTGGTGGTTGAATATTTAACCCAAAAGATTTTAGAGTATTTGCAAAATTTAAGATTTTCTCGGCACTTGGTTTTGCATGGACCCTATAAATAGCTAAGCCACTTAAAGATAACTTTGCTTTAGAAATTAGTTTTGCAGTTGCCACATTGGCAGCAATCATAAATTCTTCAACTATTTTATGAGAAATTAAACTTTCTCTAACTTTAACATCTAAAATATTATTGTTTTTATCAAGAATAAATTTAGATTCAACTGATTGTAATTCAATAGCATTTCTTTTTCTTCTAGCTTTATCTAGCAATAAAAAGGCTTCTTTAAGAGGATTTATCACATTATCCATGAGGGGTTCAATCTCAGCAGATACATTGCCATCTATAGCATTGGCTACTTGATTATAAGTTAGACGAGCATGCGACTTCATAAGCCCTCTGTAAAACTCAAAACTTTCAAGTTCTCCATTGCGATTAACAATACCTTCCATTACAAGGCATCCTCTATCTTCGTTAGGATTTAAAGAACACCAGCCGTTAGATAGCTCTTTAGGGAGCATAGGGATGGTGAATCCTGGTAAATAAACAGAATTACCTCGCAACTGAGCTTCCATATCTAAGGCATCGTTAGGCTTAACATAATAAGCAACATCAGCGATTGCCACATAGATTTTATAAGTATCTTCTCGGTCTTCTATTTTTTTGGCAAAAATGGCATCATCAAAATCTTTTGCAGTTTCATCGTCAATAGTTACTAAAGGAATATCTCTAATATCACGGCGACCCTCAGGCGATACGGCAGTAAAGTTTTTCGCTAATTCTAAAATTTCACTAGAAAACTCGTGCCTTAAATTATATTGATAAACCGAAAGCATAGAAGCACTAGTAGCAGAATTATCTTGAGAAATTATTCTAGTAAATATTGCTTCTTCATTATTACTTTCTTCAACAAATTGTGCCTCAATTATTGCACCAACGGTAAGATTTTTAGGAGTTTCAAGTAAGATTACATTTTGTCTTGATTTAAAACTTAATGGAATAATAACAGGAGTATTATCGTAAATTTGATAAACTCCCTTAAATAAATTAACATCTACTACGGTTTGTGTGCTTTTTGTAAGATCATTAAGATAAAATAGTGGAGTGGCAATAATTTTTTCGGCATCCACAGTTATTTTAGCTAATATGGTTCTATCTTTAAGGTTATCTTTAAGATTTTCAACTATAACTTCTTCTTCACTTTGAGAGTTTTTATTAAGTGGCGACATTTGTACGATATAATGATTACCAATTAATGATGATTTAAGTTTAATGTAAGAATAGGTGTGAATATCTTTGTCGGCATACTCTAAATTTAGTTTAAAAGTATTTTCATTTAAAGATTCTACGACATTTCTTTTTAGTAAAAGGTTAATTTTAGAAAGAAACATCTCAGCGGTATCTGCTTCTAAATTTTGAATATTAACAATTTCATTATGTTCAAAGTAATCTAAAACATGCTCAAGAGATATCGTATTTTTTTGTGGTTTAAGATCAATAGGATTTAAATTTCCTTTACGAGGAAAGTTAGATTTCTTAAAGTCTTGCTGGTTAGATTTAGCAAAATTACCACGAGAATGAGAAGAATTACCTCTAAATGAAGAACTTCTGACTTTAGGGGCAAAAGAGTTAGAAGAATCTTCGTTGTTTCTTGAGAATCTTTTATTACCAAAACCTTTTTTAGGTGCAAAAGTATTGCCTTCTTCAAAAGAACCATTATTTCTAAATGGTTTTTTATTACCGAAAGAATTTCCGCCAAAAGAATCTCTATTCTCAAAGGAATCATCTCTATTAAAAGGTCTTTTTTTGTTGAAAGAATTTTGGTTATCAAAAGAACCACTATTTCTAAATGGTTTTTTATTACCGAAAGAATTTCCATCAGAAAAAGCTCTATCTTCAAAAGAATTTCTATTACCAAAAGAATTATTGCTACTATTGCTACCAAAAGATTTTCTACGAGATGGCTTAGCTAGAAAAGTATCAGTCTCAGAGTTTTGAGAAGGCTTTTTTTTACCAAAGCTATTACTTCTTTTGAATCTATTATTTCCTGAGTTATTTTTATTGAAAGCCATTAATCATCCTTTTGCATAGCAATTATTTCTTTAGCTTGTGCTAAAGTTAGTTCTTTGTTTTTATACTCTTTAGGAATTTTAATGTTTTTATTGTCATAAAAAATATAAGCTCCCCAGCGACCATGTTTTAAAGCAATTTCTTTTTTACTTTTGTCATGAACTCCCAAAATTATACCATTTTTTTTAGCAATAGTAGATTCAATAATTTCATTAGCTTGTTTTAAAGTGATATTAAATAAATCACCTTTAAGTGAGAAGAAATCTTTACCTTTTTTTATATAAGGACCAAATTTTCCAATGGATACACTAATCTCTTCGTCTAATTTTAAAGGAAGCTCTAGTAAAAAATCTGCTTGTTTTAAGGTTAATTCTTGCGGATTAATGCTTTGTGGTAGCGAGCTTCTTTTAGCTTTACCATCAACATTTTTTTCAACATAATAACCATAAGGACCTTTTTTTAAGAAGATTTCCTGTTGATTTTTATCTACTCCCAAAACTTTATTATTTTCGTTAGCTACCGTCAAGTTTTCCCCCTCTTTATTAACTTCTAATTGTTGTGTATAAGTACATTCTGGATAGTTAGAACACCCAATAAATGCCCCAAATTTAGAATTCTTAATCTGTAAATCTCCACCATCTTTCGGGCATTTAGTATTTTCACCAACAAATTGATGCAGAGCTGCCTTATTAATAACCTCAATAACCTCAGGAATCGTAATTTTTTCGGTGGTTTTTAAGGTTTCATCAAAAGATACCCAAAAATTACTAAGAACATCTCGCCACTGCATTTCATGGGAGGATATTTTATCTAAAGATTGCTCTAAATCGGCGGTAAAGTTATATTCCACATACTTAGAAAAATAGCTGGTAAGAAAAACATTTAAAATCCGACCTCTTGGTTCAGGAATAAATCTTTTTTTATCTATCCTAACATAAGACCTATCCTGCAGAACCGATATAATATTAGCATAAGTTGAAGGACGACCAATCCCCATTTCTTCTAGCTTTTTAACAAGGGTTGCTTCTGAGAATCTTGCTGGAGGCTCGGTAAAATGTTGTTTGGTAATAACCTCAAGGGGATTAAGTTCTGTATTAAGTGGTAGGTTTGGTAATATACGATTAGAATCATCATCGGATTCAACCTTATAAACTTTATAAAAACCATCAAAACTTAAAATACTACCAGTGGCTTTAAGCATAATTTTTTTATTGAATGATTGTATATCAAAAACTACTAAGTCGTAAGAGGCAGATTCCATTTGCGAAGCAATAGATCTTTTCCAAATTAATTCATATAATTTAAAAGCATCATCTTCTAGGTAAGACTTAATCTTACTAGGAGCTTTGGTAATATCCGTTGGACGAATCGCCTCATGAGCCTCTTGAGCATTTTTAGCTTTAGTTTTATAAATTCTTGGCGATTTTGAAAGATATTTACTGCCAAATTCGTCTTCAATGTGTTTTCTAATTACCGTAATAAAAGCAGGATCTATCTGTACGGCATCGGTTCTCATGTAAGTAATTAACCCTACAGTTTCACTACCTACTTTCATACCTTCGTAAAGTTTTTGGGCGATTTGCATGGTTTTTTTAGCAGAAAAACCTAGCTTATTAAAAGCATCTTGCTGTAAGGTGGATGTTGTAAAAGGTGCAAAAGGATTCTTTGAGAGCTTTTTATTTTCTATATTTATTAAAGAAAACTTTTCAGCCTCAATTTGGGCTTTAATACTATTGGCTTCGGCTTCGGTTTTAATATCAAGTTTTTCTAAAGCCTTACCATCTAAGGAATACAATTTAGTTTGTAGCTCATTCTTTTTATTATCTATTAAAGTTGGTAAAATAGACCAATACTCTTGCGATTTAAAATCTTCAATTTCGTTTTCTTTTTCGCAGATAAGCCGTAAAGCTACAGATTGTACCCGTCCTGCCGATCTACTACCTGGTAGTTTTCGCCACAATATTGGAGAGATACCGAATCCTACAAGATAATCTAAAGATACTCTGGTTAAGTAAGAAGCTACTAAGTCGTTATCAACATCACGAGGATTTTTAAAAGCTGCAAGGATATTTTCTTTAGTGATAGAGTTAAAAACTACCCGTTTTACAAGTTTATTTTTAAGAAGATTTTTTTCTTTTAAATAAGAAACAATATGCCAAGAAATAGCTTCGCCTTCACGATCAGGGTCGGTTGCCAGATATAGTTCGTCGGAGGCTTTTACACTTTGAGTGATTTCCTTAAGGTGCTTTTTAGCTTGAGTTGTTTCCTCCCACTTCATTGTAAAATTATTATCAGTATCTACAGAACCTTTTTTAGAAGGAAGCTGTCTGATATGTCCGTACGATGCTATAACCTTATAATCTTTACCTAAGTATTTATTGATAGTTTTAGCCTTTGATGGAGATTCAACTATTACTAGTTTCATAAAAATTTATCCTTATTTAATTGTATGAATTAAACTTATTTTATTATTGGGGTGTCTTTCAATTTGACCAGAAATTTCTAATTCTATAATGGCATAATTTATTTGATTAGAGTCAAAATTATTTGAATTATGCTTTACAATAGTATCTATAGAAATTGGATCTGACGATAACACTTCCATAAGATATTTTCTAACAGGCGCTAATTCCATTTGCTGAAATTCCTTAAGTTTTGGCAGAGTATGTTGATATTTATCATTAATATGTTCGCTAACAGTTTGCTTTTTAACCACATTAATAATATCTAAAGTTTCTGTGGTAAAAATTGCTCCATCTTTAATTAAAGAATGATTGCCAAAATATTTTGTATCATTAATACCACCTGAAAGGACAAAAACATCTCTACCTTGATTTAGGGCTAATTCAGCGGTTATTAAACTTCCTGAATTTAAAGCCGCCTCAACAACTAAAATTCCTCTACTCATTCCTGAGATAATACGATTCCTTTTAGGAAAATGGTAAGGCATAGGAGGAGTGCCAAGAGGAAATTCTGAAATAACTACACCGTTTTCCACAATTTGTTGGTAAAGTTTAGTATTAGAAGTTGGATATATCTTATCAACTCCACATCCTAAAACTGCCACTGTGCCTTTTGCTAAGGCAGCTTCATGGGCGGCGGTATCAATTCCTTTAGCCATTCCTGAAACTACTAAAAACCCATGTTCTCCTAGTTCTTTGGCAAATTTACTAGCATTTTGTTGTCCTTGGATTGTGGCATTCCTTGTTCCAACAATAGCTATAGAAGATTTTTTAAGAAGTTTAGTATTTCCCTTAGCGAATAGAATCGGTGGGAAGTTTTCTAATTGCCTTAAAAGGGGAGGGTAGTATTCATCGGTATAAGCAACTATTGAAATATTTTTTTCATGAGCCTCAGCAATTTCCTTTTCTACCACGCTTACTGAGGGTATATTAAAAGGTTTTTTAGCATTTTGCATAATAGCAGAGATTCCTTCTATAGCAGTTGTAGCATTACCGAAATCTTCTATTAACTTAGCAAAAGTAAGCTCGGTTATATTGGGAGTCCTGATTAATCTAATAATATCTACTAAGTTACTATGGTCTTTCATGAATCTTCTAATTATTATTTTCTATCTTAATTATTATAGTTAGATTTATTATACATGCAAGACTAGAAGAGGAGCTTTTTTAATAAAAAGTTGTTTGTTGTATATTTTTATTTACATCTATTTAGAGAAATGGTATTATATAAATGTCCGTGAGCTTAGGTGTTGTTATATACCTTATTAAAATAAGATGAAATAACAAACGCTAAGCTCTTTTTTTACTCATATTCTCTCTTCTAAGCTACTTTCAATATGTGTTTCTGATGCTGTTAAAAGTTTAATAAATATATTATAGGTTGTAGAATAACCTCTGTATATATTACAAGATGGGGTAAACCTATCATATTTTTTTCATAAAATTATTAAAAATTGTTTTATTATTATAAAGACCATAATCTTTATTTCTATAATCTTTGCCATATAGTTTTTCTATTATGTCTATCAGGATTCATAATTTTTATTTAATTTATTGATTTTTTTTCTAAATATGCTACTATATAAGTGTACATGAGCTTAGGGTCGTATAGCTTACTTAGTAAGATTAATTATGCAACCGCTAGGCTCTTTTTTTATTTATCATTAATCTTCTAAGCTATTTTCAATATGTATTTCTTTTATTTGTTTTATAATATTGTTAAAAATATCTAAATACTTAGTTTTTTTATCTTTATTTAAAGATTCTACCGCTATAAAATATGTATAATTTTTATATTTACTACCACCAATTGTTTTTAATAATGCTATACAGCTCTTATAAACATCAAAAAATTCATCTAAAGATTTTATAATATTTTCGTGGTGGCAACATCTGTTTCTTAAATCTTTAATACGAAAAAAATAACTAATCCATTTTTTATGATTTTTATCTAAATTCATAAAATTCATTAAATCAGTTTGTAAGTGGCAATTATTAATAATATGGCACCAAGTTCCAAAACTTAAATCGCTTACTAGTAAATGCCCTATTCTAGTTTTATCTAGGTTATTTATTTTACTTTTTAAATTAGCAATTCTATATTTTGTTTTAGGGTTAGTAAGATTATTATTCAAATTTATAATTTTTTTATTAAGAGATTTTTCTCGTTCTTTATATTCATATATTTGCTGTTGAATAATTTTTTTAGTCTCATTAGTATAACAAGAATCTAGTAAGATATTATCATACCAATAATTACTTCCCTTGTTATTTTCTAAAAATTGATAAATTTTGTTTCTTAATAACAACTCAAAATTACTTAGTACAGGAAATATAAGGTAGGTTAGTTGTTGATTAAGCAAATACAATCTTTGAACTTGCTCTAAGTTGTTTTTATCTTTTACATAAAATTCGTAATTACAAACTCTATTGGGTGAATGCCATTCACATAATTTATTCATTATCTTTCTATCTTTATATTTGCTATAAAGAGTATAACATAAATTCTTAAAATTCTACTTATAAGATTGTATTTTTTAGTAAATAAAAAATAGGTTGCTTATACTTAATACAAACAACCTATTTTAATATATTCTGAACTACATAGAACGACGGAGTATTTCAATGTTTTCATTCATACGTTTTTTATTTAATGGATACCAAAAGGCTAAAACAATGGCAGCTGCAATAGCACAAAAGGTAGGGATACCAGTGGCTAAAAGATAAATACCTCTGATAACACTATCGCTTTGTTCTGCTCCTCCGTTTGTAGAAGGAACAAAGCCAATAATAGCAAAGATAGTTGCACCAAAACTTCCAGCAATTGCTTGAGCAGATTTTCTAGCAAAAGAGTTTACTGCATAAATTGAACCAACTTCACGAACCCCAGTAAGAACTTGGTGATTATCAATAACATCATTAATAAATGCCCAAACCATAATATTAAATACTACAAGCCCTACATTACCAAGAATATTTAGAGCAATAAAAACAATAATATCGTTTGTTTGTAAAATAAATAGGGTACCAAATATCACAAAAGAACAAAGCAGAGCAAAGGTAGTTGCTTCTTTACGACCAAATCTTCTAGTTAGCCATGAAGCAAAAGGAGCAACAAGAAAAACTAGTAAAAATTGTAGTTGTAAAGTTATGGCTAGGGCTGTAATATTACCAAAATAATAGGTAAATAGATAGGTCATATTAGCTCCATTAAGATTTTGATTTAACACTAAAATTAAATCAAGAACTAATAAAGCAAGCAAAGCTCTATTACCGCTCATATCTTTAAAAAGTTTTTTTAAGGGTAAAGGTTTTGCTCTATCAACAGTGATTCTTTCTGTGGTAAGTTTAGTAGATAATCTATAAGTTATGATAGCTAAAATCCCCATAGCTAAAACCACAAAAAAGAATCTATCACCATTTAATTTTTTAATACCATCAATATTCATAAAAACAATTAAAGGAATGCAGTTTACGATCATTGAACCAAAAGTTGCTCCTAATGTTCTCCAAGTTGAAAGAGAGGTTTTTTCAAAAGCATCATCACTAATCGCTGCTGATAATGAACCATAAGGAATATTCACGAATGAATAAATAATTCCCCAACCCAAATAAACGATAGCCACATAGATAATTCTTGCTCCCATACTCCAAGTATTTACATAAGGAAGAAATAGCATAACTGCCATAATAACTAAAGGCCATTTATAAATATCAATCCAAGGTTTAAAACGATTACCACCTCTAAGTTTACTAATATCTAAAAGACGACCAACAGTAAGGTCGGCAAAAGCATCAATAACTCTTGCTAAAAGAAATAAAATAGCAATAACATAAGGTTCAATTCCTAAAATATTAGTTAGATATATCATTAAAAATGAACTTACTAAATTAAAAGTAAAATTATTTCCCATATCACCAAAAGCATAACCAATTTTATCAGACCAACCAAATGGCTTAGAGCGATCTGCTGTTATTTTCTGTTCCATTTTTTTTCTCCATATCCTAATTAAATTGAAACTAAATCTTTAATAGCTAACTCAGCAAAAAGGGTAAAATCTTTTTTAGTAGGGTTGGCTAATTTAATAATTGCTTGCTTTTTTTCACCATCATAAAACCAGCCTTCTTTTGCTAAGTTGAATTTACTGAATTGTAAAAATTGCGGTAAAGTTTTATCTTGCAGTTTAATATTTAAAGGAGGGATTTTAGGGCAAAGTAGATTTATTGTTAAAGAATTTACAGCAGACTGATAAGTTCCTTCTTTATTGAAAGTAATTTCTATAACATTTTTTTGTGGTAAGACAGAAATTTTTGTTAATAAATATTCTCCTTGTTTGTAATTTAAAGTTTTGCCATCATCTTCGTATAAAGTAAATTCTGCAGAAGAAGAAGGCTCAATGGTTATATTTAGATTAGAGATAATATCATTATTTAGATTCATTAAATTTGGAGCTTCAACAATAATTCCTCCGCTACACAAAAACATAGGAATACTATCTAAATCAACAGGAATTTCAATATTTTGCCCTCCCTTATAATACTTATAAGTTTTAAGGTCGTACCAATTTTTTCCTGCAGGTAAGTAAATGTTTTTTGTTTTTTGTCCTTTGTCTAAAATATTGGCAACAAGTAAAGAAGCTCCAAGCATAAAATGAAAACTTTCTTCAAGTACATTTTTGTCTTCTTGAAACTCATAAACAAGGGGTCTTATAATTGGTGAACCTACTGTACTTGCTTCAAATAAAAGTGAGTAAAAATAAGGAGCTAAGCGATACCGTAATTGAATAGCTCTTGCAATATATTTTGTAAAGGATGGATACATATACGGTGTAGTTACAGTATTATCAGTATTACAACTATGAATTGAAAAACGAGGTTGAAAAATTCCATTTTGAACCCAACGAACAAAAAGTTCAGGTTCAGGAGAGGGACCATCAAAGCCACCAATATCGCAACCTTGATTAGCAACACCAGATAATCCCATACCTAAAACTGTGGCAACATTATATTTTAGGTTAGTCCATGTGGTAGAGTTATCGCCTGCCCAAGTTTGAGCATATCTTTGAATACCAGCAAAACCAGCTCTGCTAACCAGATACGGTCTAATATTAGGTAAATGTTTATTAATTGCATCTCTGCCAGTTTTACTCATTATTGTTGGCATGATTGGTCGCATCGCAGCAATAGGAAGATTTAACCCATCTGCTGAGGTTAAGGCTGTATCGTCATTAATTTCATATTCATTATTATCATTCCAAAGGCTATATACTCCTAAGCTAAGAAGCTGTTCGTTCAGATATTTAGCCCAAGTATCTCTGCCTTGTTTACTTGTAAAATCAACAAAGTAAGCAGGTCCACCCCAATATCTATCGGTTTGGAAACTTTCACCATTACTTGTTTTAATATAAGCATTATTTTTAGTAAAATTTTCAAGCAATGGGTGAGAGGTTAGCATAGCAGGTTTTATATTTGGAGCTAATAAAACACCTCTTTTAGTTAGCTCATTAACAAATTTTTGTGGATCTGGAAAGCGAGTATAATTCCAATTAAAAACATATCGTTTACCATTTTGTGCGGTGTAGCCAGAACTTAAGAAAAAGCCATCAATAGGGATTTCTTGCTCTTTACAAGTATCAATAAATTCAAGAATAGCTTCATCTGAATTTTTATCTAACTCGGTATAATACATGGTTGACCCCATATATCCTAAGCTAGCAAAAGGCATCATGGCTGATTTACCAGTTAAATCAGTATAGTGTTGTACCACATCTTTAAGGGTAGGACCGCCAATAAAAAAGAGATCTATATCACCACCATCTGCCATAAAATAACTGTAATGAGACCAATAATTACTATGTTCGCAACCCATATCAAAGCATGAATCATAAGAATTATTGTAAAAAAGCCCATAAGCTAAATTAGTGCTACTATTAAAATTAATATAAAAAGGAATCATTTTATAAAGAGGATCGCTATGTTTACCGTCATAGCCCATTGTATCAACATTATGCATCCGCATACGGCGACCTTTTTTGTTTAGCAAACCAGATTTTTCGCCAAAGCCATAGTACTTACTGTTTTCATTCATCATACTATAATGAAAAGATTGCCCAAGATTGTTTTGTAAAAAAGAACGAGAAGGTAGGTCTTGATGCAGAATATTGCCCATTTTATCTAAAATAGTGAAGTAAAATGGTTCGGTATTAATTAGGAGGTCGTACTTTTCAGATTTAGCCATA
>JAIRQL010000067.1 GCA_031256515.1 Alphaproteobacteria bacterium | reverse complement strand
ATTGGTGGCACTAATATTCGCCTATCTATGGTTAATAAAAATGCAGAAATGCTACATTCTAAATTTTATAAATGTGCGGATTACCCTACTCTTTACGATGTTTTAAAACATTATATTACTGAAACTAAAATAACCCCTAAAAAGGCGGTAATTGCCATAGCAGCAGCGATACTTGGCGACCATATAGTAATGACTAACTATAATTGGGAATTTTCAATTAAAGAACTATCGCAAAAGTTAGGTTTAGATTCTTTAAAAATCATTAACGACTTTGAAGCCCAAGCTCTAGCCGTAGAACATTTAACAAAAGAAGATGTTAAGGTTATTCATAAAGTAGATTCTATTGCTGAAGATAGCTGCCGTGCTATTGCCGGAGCTGGCACAGGTTTTGGTAATGCTTTATTGTATCTTAATGGTGGCAAGTGGAATATTATCCCTACTGAAATTGGGCATAGTGTAATTGGTAGCTGTAATAGCTTAGAAGACGAAATATTCCAATATGTTAGAAAACATTATAATGTGAAAGAATCTTATGGTGAGCTTTTTATTTCTGGCAATGGCATTGTAAGAATATATAATGCTTTAAAAGAAATTAAAGGAATTAGTGGAGTTGGTTATACTACCGCTTATGATATATCGGTAAATGCTAAAACTGATGTGCTTGCTAAACAAACTATAGATGTATTTTATGGATTATTAGGAACTCTGCTTTGTAATATCGCTTTATCTTACCTGCCTTATGGCGGAATTTATTTAACCGGAGGGATAATTCCCCAAACCCTAACTAGCGAGAGAGAAAGTATATTGGTAGAAAGATTTTTAGACCGCAAACTAGATACCATCACCGCTATCCTAAAAAAAATCCCTATCTGCCTTATAACTAAAGAAAACCCCGCCCTTCTAGGACTTGCAAGGTTTGTGAGTGGGGAGTTGAATTGATATTAAAAAGATTATGCAAATTAAAAAATTTAATATTCTAGGATATATCTTTTGCTAAATCTATTAATATTTTCCAATTTTCTTTATACTTTTCTAATTGTGATAAAGATTTAGAATTTCCCCATTCTTGAATATCTGCAATAGGAATAATATAACATTCACTAGTATTTGTATCTATACCGATTATTAAATCACAATCTTTCTCTGTGTATTTATAAGTTCTTGATGGGGCTTCTCTACTAATCTGTTGTCCGCTTCTGTATCCACCAGTAAAATTAACACTACTTCCACCCGTTCCTTTTATCTGAATTCTTAAGAGCTTTTTAGAACCACCTATATCAACAATAGCATCATATTTAGCATTGGTTACATCCACACGAGAACATGGAAAACCTGCTTTGATAACTCTTCCAATAGCTATCATCTCATCAGCATTCCCGTTCATAGTTCTAAAAATACCACCCTCAATATTAGTAAGATTAATTACCCATTTTTTATTTTCCATATTAATCCTATATTATAATGCTATTAGGTTTGTAGCAATTTTTTGAATAACAGGAACTGATACACTATTACCAGCCTGCTTATAAAGTGATGTTTTTGATAAATTAGGTAAAATAAAACCTTTTGGAAATCCTTGTATAGCAAAACATTCTTGTGGTGATAATTTTCTTATTTTTCCATTATCTAAAATTAAAGGAACATTATGTCCTCCTGTTCCCATATTTGCAGTTAATGTAGGACATAATCCAGATTTATTTTCACGAACATAAACTCTACGATATTGATATATACTATCATAATTGGTTATATTTTCTTTCAATAATGTAAAACATTTTAATTTATTGTTATAATAAAGTGATGTATCTTTATTATTATTTTCTACTAAATCTCTCCAAGATAATCTATTATTAACTTTTTCTGGAAATTGAAACCTTTCATAATCATTTTTATTTTTAAAAGCTATAATGTATATTCTTTCTCTATTCTGTGGAATATCAGAGTAATCAGCAGTATTCATTATTTTATATTTTACTAAGTACCCTAATTTTTCTAACTCTTTAAGTATTATTTTAAAGGTTCTTCCCTCCTCATGGCTTACAATATTCTTTACATTTTCTAAGAATACCATATTAGGAAAATCTAATTCTCTAATTGCTCTTAATATTTCAAAAAAAACTGCACCTCTTTCGTCATTAAACCCTTTTCTATATCCAGCAATAGAAAAGGCTTGACAAGGAAATCCACCAACTAGAACATCAACTTTATCTAATTGTGTAAAATCTACATTTTTAATATCATCATGAATTACAAGAGAATTAAAATTATGTTTATATGTGGTAATAGCATTAGAATCTATCTCATTAGCCCATAAAACTTTAGCTCCAGCATTTTTAAAGGCTAAATCTATCCCCCCTACACCTGCAAACAAGCTACCTATTTTCATACTCATCTTAAACCATTAAACATTAATAATATGTTAATATTTATTTTATCTTAATATTTATTAAGATTCTACAATAAAAATTTCTCGTGTGATTAAAAATTGTTAATAAAAATCATATTCCTCTTATTTATCTTACAGAATAATTTAGATATTCACCTATATATTTATCTTCTTTTTTAAAGTACTGACATTTTACAGCATTAGTAGATTTGAATTTTTCTTTAAGAAATTTACAAAATATAGGATTTTCATCAAACATTATAAAACTATTATTTATAGCATGATAACGGCAGATAAAACAATTCTTAACAAACAAATTTTTATTACTACAGTATGCTATAAAGTATTTATATATACTTGAACCAAACTGATTTGATATAAGATATTTAACTATATTATCCTTTTTATTTAATAGCTTTTTATATATTTCTTGAAGTGTTAAATTATCATTAAATAATACATTGCCTTCTTTATTTAAAAATAATAATAGGAATGTTTTTTCGCACATACCATTATTAGGAATAATTTTAGTAGGATTTTTAAAATTAAAAAATGTAATTTTTAAAGAATCCATACTAAGTAATTTATCAAAAAATAACTTTATATCATCTTCATTTTCAACATCAATTTCAATAATTCTATACTTACTATTTTGTTTATTATCACTTATTTTATTAGATACATAAATTTCTATAAATATTATTTCAGAATTATCGCTGTTTGATAATAGTAAATCTGCTCTAAAATTACCTACAGATTTTTCTATCTCTATATTTTTGAATATTTTTGTTAAATCATATTTTTTTCTTTCTTCATATTCATAATCACACTTTCTACAAGCCTTTAGCTTGTTGTTAATTTCACAAGGTTCATGTTTTGTTTTAGTAGAAAGCTCTATATAAAAAGGTTCTTTGTTTTCTAAGCAATTTTTATAAATTTCATAAAATTTTTGTTTTGCCAATTTATGTAAATAACTTTCAGGAAGGCAGTTCTCATATTCATTCTTATGAGAAAAATGCCACTTATTTTTTGCTCCTTGTCTTGCTATCATCATATCATTACAACTTATACAATAATAGTTATTATCTTTAGTTGCATTTGCTATATTTATAATAATATTATTTTTATCATATGCATACTTATATTTTATAGCCATTTTTATATACAATCTTCCAAAGTTATACTTTAAAAGCCCTCGGATAGTTGAGGGCTTTTTAGTTTTAGAAATGTTTCGGCTTTTAATAATATAATAGACTATATTATTAAAATAAGCTCTTAGAAACTATTTTTTAGAGTAGAAAGATTGCATTTCTATAAGAGATTTGCCTTTGAAGCTACCGATTTTATCAGCACAGAAGAATTTTTCGTATCTTTCTTCACAAAGTTCGCTCATAGCTTTAATTGCTTCGCCTAGATATTTTCTAGGGTCAAATTCTGCAGGATTGCTTGCGAATTCTTTTCTAATTGCTGCAGTACAAGCCATTCTTAAATCTGTATCAATATTTACTTTTCTAACACCGCTTTTAATTCCTTTTTGGATTTCTTCTGTTGGAACACCAAAAGTTTGAGGAATTTTTCCGCCAAATTCATTAATCATATCTTGAATTTTTTGAGGTACAGAAGAAGAACCGTGCATAACTAAGTGAGCTCCACCAGTGGCTTTAGAAATTTCGGCAATTCTATCTATAGCTAAAATATCGCCAGTAGGTTTTTTAGTAAATTTATAAGCACCATGAGAAGTTCCAATAGCCACAGCAAGGGAATCTACACCTGTTAATTTAACAAATTCAGCTGCTTGAGCTGGGTTAGTTAATAGTTGATCACGAGTTAATACACCCTCAGCACCATGACCGTCTTCTTTATCGCTTGTGCCAGTTTCAAGTGAGCCAATAACCCCAAGTTCACCTTCTACAGAAACACCCATAGCATGAGCTGCTTCTACAGTTTTTTTCGTAATATTTACATTGTATTCAAAAGAAGCTACAGTTTTATGGTCGGCTTCTAGCGAACCATCTATCATAACTGAGCTAAAACCAGTTTGCATAGCAGTTAAGCAAATAGCAAAAGAACTACCGTGATCTTGGTGTACAGCAAAAGGAACATCTCTATATTCTTGTTCTAATCCTGCAATTAATTTTGCAATAACTGTATCAGTTGCATATTTTCTAGCACTGCTACTAAATTGAATTACAGCAGGAGCTCCTAATTTTCTTGCAGCTCTAAATACTGCATGAGCTTGTTCTATATTTGAAATATTAAATGCAGGGTGTCCGTATCCATGCTCTGCGGCATGATCCATTAACTGTCTTAAAGAAACTAACATTTCTCTCTCCTTGTTTTCTTAATAACTATAACAATTATAACATACTAAGAAATAGTTTTCAACTTAAACTAATTAGATGTTTTTATAATATAGCTTACAGTATGATTCTATAGCTTCACCCTTATCATTAGATTTGCTTTGATGGTAATCAATATACAGTTTATCGTTTATTGAAATTTTATCTTTAGCTAAACCATTTATGATAGCATATTAAAAAATAAAATGCAATCAAACAACTTGTATCAATATTCTTCTACAAAATCTTTTGCAGTATCAATAAAATAATCTAAAGTTTTATCCATTTGTTGATAGATAAAGTTATCCCATAAGGTGCTATCGTCTTTTAGTCTTTTTTGTTCTAGGGATTCTAAATAAATGCTTCTATCTTCTTTAACAATAATTAAAGGTGGAAATTTTTTTTGCATTAAAATTCCGTTCATTAAAAGCCTTGAGGTTCTACCATTGCCATCTACAAATGGATGGATACTAACTAATCTATAATGAGCCTCGCTTGCTAACACTATGGGATGAAGGTTTTGATTAGCCTTTAGCCAACTATCAAGTTCACTCATTAGGGTTGGAACTTTAGCATAGTTTGGAAATATACTATTACTACCCCTAATTCGCACTCCTAAATCTCTATAAATACCTTTTTTTTCATCGTTTATATTATTTAAAATAAACTCATGAATTTTAAGAATATCTATCTCACCTAAATATTCTTTATCTTTTACTCTTTGAAAAATATAATTAAAAGCCTTATAATGGTTGATTGCCTCAAAATGCTCGGTAAGAGTTTTACCACCTATGGCAATACCCTCATCAATAACTAAAGCTGTTTCTAGTTCGCTTAAAGTATTACCCTCAATCGCATTAGAATGGTAGGTTAATTTAACATTAAGATGATCTAGATAATCTTTTTTATAAATATTATCTTCATTTAAAAACGGAGCAATTTTTTTTAGTTTATTATCTAGTTGGGTGTAATCCATTTAGTTATTTTCCTCTAAGAAATTTTCAATAGATTTTCTTAAGCCTAGTATTTGCAAGTGTAATTCATTAATTTTAGAGTTATCGGCTGTTTTATGAGGAGTATCTTTTGAGCTAGTAGTATTTTGCAGAACGATTTTTACTCCACTTAAAGAGTATTTTTGATTATAAACCATATCTTTAATTTTAAAGAGAGTTTCAATATCTTTTTTGGTATAGTATCTTCTTTCGCCAGCTTTTCTAGTTGGGCGGATATAATCGCAAAAAGTGTTAGACCAAAATCTTACCACATGTTGTTCTATCCCTAAGATTTTTGCAGTTTCTCCTATGGAGTAGCTATTTTTTGAATCCTCTTTAAACATTGCCGAACCTCTTTATTATTAATTTATTTTATGAATCTCAATAAATTTTTGGGCTGCTTCTTTTTGAGCATTTTTTTTATTTTTACCTCGCCCCTCTTCTGCCTTATATCCTTCTACCTCTACTTTAACTAAAAATATGGGGTTATGATCATCTCCCTCTTTAGCAACATCTATATATTCAGGAATTTTTAATTTATGCTTTTGCGCCCAATCTTGTAGAGTTGACTTTGGATTAAAGTTTTTATAAATACTCTCTTCATTGTAAGATTGAATATAAACATCCCAATAGTTTTTTATAAATTTTTTAACCGTATTAATATCGCCACAGTCTATATAAATAGAGGCAATAATCGCCTCAATGCTATCGGCAATAACACTATCTTCTAAGCTAGTATTATGTTTAATATAATTACTTATTTCTAGTTTTTTACCAACTAAAACTAGCACTTCTTCTGAGGTTAAATAAGAAAAAAACCTTGATAAAAAACCCTCATCTTTTTTAGGATAAGATTCATAAAGGATAAAAGCAACAATATTACCAAGAACTTTATCTCCCAAAAACTCTAGCCTTTCATTACTATTAAGCGAAACATTAGAAAAACTACTATGAGTTAGGGCTTTTGCTAAAATTTTAATATCTTTAAATTTATACTCAAGTTTAAGTTCTAGTTCTTGCAACATATTAATTAATTATTTTATTAATTTAAATATACGGTCAAACCTAATATCGGTAAACCACTTCCATACTTCTAAAAAACTACCATTAATTGAAAAGAAAATCATACCACCCTTACCTACAAGATTAGACTTTGGTACAGCTCCGACATCAGAAAATCTACTATCTCTTGACATATCACGATTATCACCCATCATAAAGAACTCGTCTTTTCCAAGAGTAATTGGTCCAAAAAACTGGCTTTCATGGGAGTAGTAATCTTTAATTTGCCAAATTAAGTACGACTTATCGTTCATGAATTCTCTGTAAATATTGATAGGAATTCCATCAATAACTTTAAATTCTACAAATTCTCTTTTAAGCGGAACATCATTAATATAAACAATAGAATTAATAACTTGGATTTTATCACCAGGTAAACCTATTAATCTTTTAACATAATCAGTAGTATTATCACCCGGATATTTAAAAATTACAACATCACCACGATTAGGCTGGCTGTAAAAAACTCTACTACTAGGAATCAAAGGCAAACTAAACGGTAAACTATGATTAGAATAGCCGTAGTTATATTTGGTTACAAATAAATAATCACCTTCTAGTAAATTAGGTTTCATAGAACCACTCGGGATATAAAAGGCTTGCACTAAAAAACTTCTAATTAAAAGAGCCACAATTAAAGCGATAACTATAGCTTTAATATTATCTATTATTTTTTCTTTGGTAGTTTTTTCTACCTTTGGAGTATTTTTTTTAGACCAAAAATTAAGTTTCATTTATTATTTCTCTATATTTTATTTTCTTTTAAAACAAGAATAACTACCGAGGCTATAGCCATTCCGTTATCGTCGCTTAAAGAAACTGATATATCATATTCTAACCAATTTTTTGACTTTAGTAAATACATTGCGGCAGTATCGCTTAATTCAATGATTGGTGTGCCTTGTTGATTTTTATTAATTGATATATCTTTAAAAGCAATATTACCAATACCCTCACCTATTGCCTTAGAAAAAGCCTCTTTGCCTGCAAACCGTTTAGCCAGATAATTAATATTAATTGCTGGTTTAGATTTAGCCTCTGTTATTTCTTTTTGAGTAAAGATTCTATTTAAAAATTTATCGCCAAATTTTTTATAAGTATTAGATATTCTGTTA
>JAIRQL010000005.1 GCA_031256515.1 Alphaproteobacteria bacterium | reverse complement strand
TATCTAAAAATAAATATTTAAGAAAACATGGTAAAAGATCCCTTTGACTTTACAACTTGGATTGCTGAATCTGTATCCCTTGCCTCGCTTGAGGTAATTAAAAAAGCTATTAATACTTTAGCTAAAATAGGAAAGTCGGCAACTAAAAGTGTATATAAACATAGCTTTTATATCAGCTTTGTTACCCAAGATAAAGAGGTTGTCCTCCCTGAATTTTTAAAAGAAAGCTACCCTGATACAATTACTATTGTTTTAGAAAATCAGTTTGAAAATCTTAAAGTAGCTGAAAATGGCTTTTTTGTAAGTTTAAGTTTTAATAATAAGCTCCACGATCTTTATGTTCCCTTTAAAGCAATTATTAATTTTTCTGATAGATCGTTAAATTTAAATATCCCTATTATGTACGATAGTAAACGACTAAACGAAAAAGCTATAAAAAGTAAGAAAACAAAAGGTAAAACTAAAAAATCTACTGATACTTCTAATGTTATAGAATTTAAAAGGGATTGATCAAACTAAATAGAAACCTAAATTTACTATAAAAATTGAATAGTTTGAGTTTTATATTAAGGCGGTTTACTGCGAAGTGTATGATTAATACATGAGCTGTAAACCAACTAAATAGAAACCCAAAATATTCAACTTTACTCAAAGAGAACATCTATTTGTTCCCGTATCTTATCCATCGCCCTTACTACTTTAATAGACAAATCCCCTTTTAGCATTTCTCTTTTTGAATTTATAAAATGCTCTATTTCATCTGCCATTCCTGTACCTTTAATAGATAAATCTATGATTTCTTTTTTACCGTGTATATTTTCTAAGATAATTTTACTGGCTGTGGTCCAATATTTTGGAATGGTTATAACCCCTTTTTCTAGGCAAATTCTAAGCTCTCCTCTGGTTAGGCTGGTAAAACTTGCATGGATATTCGCTATTTGTCCGTTATTATAAGTAAAAATACTACTAGTGCTAGAATCTACCCCATGTTCGTTTTTAATACAACTAGAGGCAATATTATCGGGATAGCCTAAAATATCAATAATTGCGGTAATAGGATAAATTCCTAAATCCATTGTCGCTCCGCCATTTAAGTCTTTAGTGTGGCGATAAGTTCTTTGGGATATTTTACCTAGACTTCCTTCAATAGAAATAATTTCTCCGAAAACTTTTGTTTGCAGAATTTTTTTCAGCTCAAGATAGGCTGGAATATATAAAAATCGCATAGCTTCCATAAACTTTAGCTTTCTTTCTTCTGCTAGATTAAGGATTTCAAAAAGTTGCGAAAAACTTACACAGGCTGGTTTTTCACATAAAACATGTTTATTAGCTAATAAAGCTCTTTGCGAATACATAAAATGGGTATTGTTTTGAGTAGCAACATAAATAGCATTAACCTCGCTATTTAGTAAATCTTCAAAATTACTATAAACATTAGGAATGCCATGAGCCGTAGCTAATTCTTTCGCATTGGCATAAGTTCTTGAGTAGATTCCATTGATTTCAATATTTGGCAAAAGTTTTGTATTTTCTAAAAATTCTTTAACAATGAATCCTGCTCCAACTATGCCAAATTTAAGAGTTCCCTCTTCCATTTTATATTCTCCTAATATATAATTTAGTAAATTATAACAAATAAACCTGATGAATTTAAAACAAAAAATTATAGATTACTCAAAAACTCTTGGTATTGATGCCATTGGTTTTACCACTCCAGATATTCCATACGAAGATGTTAAAGAATACTTAAATTTTTTAGCAGAAAAAAACTACGGCGATATGACTTGGCTAGAAACTAGAGCCGAGTTGCGATTAAATCCTTTAAAGCTACATCCTCCAACTAAAACTATTATTATGATTGGAGTTAATTATTTTGATAACAATAAACCACAATACGATTATGAAATTAGTATTTATGCTAATCAACAACTTGATTATCACTCTTGGGTTTGGGAAAAAGCTAAAAAATTAGCCGAATTTATAGATTCTATGGGAGAACAATCAAGATATTTTGTAGATTCAGCCCCTATTATGGAAAGAGTTTTTGCCAAAAAAACCAATATAGGATGGCAAGGAAAGCACACCTGTATTGTTTCAAGAAAATTCGGCAGTTGGTTATTTTTAGGTAGTATATTAACAAGCCTTGAGATAGAACCTGATAGTCCTCATAAAAACATGTGTGGTTCTTGTACTAAGTGTATAGATGCCTGTCCTACTTCAGCATTAACTCCTTATAAACTAGATGTTGTTAAGTGTTTATCTTACCTAAGTATTGAACATAAAGGAGAAATTCCCCAAGAATTACAAGATAAATTCGGTAATAAGGTTTTTGGATGTGATGATTGCCTAAAAGCCTGCCATTTTAATAAATTTACCGTGCAGAGTAATCATAGTGAGGTAGCTTATAATGAAAAATTTCCAAAATCTTTAAATGAATTATCTAGTTTAAATGAAAACTCTTTTGCTACTATCTTTAAAAAAACTCCTATTAAAAGATTAGGGCTAAAAAACTTATTAAGAAATGTGGCAATAGCTATGAAAAATAAAAATAAGTGATATAATGTAACCAAATTTATTAAGGAAGTTTTATTATGAGATTGCTTTTAACATTATTAACAGCCATTTTATTTGCCAACCCTAGCTTTGCCTCCAGTGAAAAATGGGAAAGCAATAGTGTAGATTCTATGGAAGCTAGCAGTATAGTTACCTTAAAAATTTTTGAAAATGGTTATGGAGAAAAAAATATTGGTATCATCTTCCCTTCTGATGAATGTGATTCTTTTAAAAAAATTCCAATGAATGCTCCTTCTTATTATATTAATAACACAAAAGTACAAATAATGGCTCAGTGTCTTGCTAAAAATGTTAGAATGGATTTTCCTAAAACTGATGCTGGCAGAGATTATCTTATTAATGAATTAAAAACTAAAGATAAGGTTGTTTATAAGCAAGATGATGCCTCTATAACTTTTAGCACTAAAGGATTTACTAATGCTTATAACTCTTACGAAAGTGAAGGTGGTGGCTTGTAATAAGTAAAACAACTTGGTGCGGTTGAGAGGATTTGAACCTCCAACCTTTGCCTTCGGAGAGCAATACTCTATCCAATTGAGCTACAACCGCATGATAAATCTTTAATATTATATAATAATTTTTACTCAAATTATAGATATTTATAAATAAATATCTCTTTTTCTCTAACTTTTATTGCTTCAAAAAAGAAACTTTAATCATACTCTGTGAAATAGTATAAATAAAAATATTGTTTTACTTAGGATTTCAAAAGTGATAAAGTTTTATAATTAGAAAAATTTAGAAAGATGGAAGGTTGATTATGTCTCAAAATGAAACAAGTGCAATGCCAAAATGGCGGAAAAATGATATATTATGGGTGTTAAGCCTCTATGGAACAGCAATTGGAGCAGGTGTTTTATTTTTACCTATTAATGCCGGTGCTGGTGGGTTAATTCCACTATTGGTTATGCTATTGCTAGCCTTTCCTATGACTTTCTTCGCACATAGGGCATTATGTCGTTTTGTGCTATCTGGTAAAAATCCTAATGGTGATATTACCGTAGTAGTAGAAGAGGCTTTCGGAAAAGTAGCAGGTAATTTAATTACTGTTCTTTACTTTTTTGCAATTTTTCCTATTCTTTTAGTTTACAGTGTTGGGGTTACCAATACAGTAATTAGCTTTATGGAACATCAACTACACATGGTTGCACCACCAAGAGCCATACTATCTTTTTTTCTTGTAGCAATATTAGTATTAATTTCTTATTTTGGCGAAAACTTAGTTGTTAAAGTAATGTCTGTATTAGTATTTCCATTTATTGCCGTATTAATGGTTTTAGCTTTATACCTAATTCCATTTTGGAATACTGCAATTTTCACTAACTTTTCATGGTCGGCTCAATCTGCTGGTGGCAGTAGCATTTTAATGACTTTATGGCTGGTAATTCCTGTTATGGTATTTGCTTTTAACCATTCGCCAATTATTTCTTCTTTAGCTGTAGCTAAACGTAAAGAATATGGTGATGCATGTGTAGATCAAAAAGTTTCAAATATTATTGCTGCTAGTAATATTTTAATGGTATTAACTGTAATGTTCTTTACTTTTAGCTGTGTATTATCTTTAACTCCTGCCGACCTTGTAGCTGCTAAGGCTCAAAATATTTCTATTTTGTCTTACCTAGCTAATAAATTTGATTCACCAGTAATTGAATATATCGGACCAATAATTGCCTTTATTGCAATGGCAAAATCTTTCTTAGGACATTATTTAGGTGGAAAAGAAGGTTTTAACGGGATTGTAAATAAGGCTTTAGAATCTAAAAATAAAACTATCGGACAAAAAAAGTTAGATAATATTGCAGCATTAGTTATGTTTGTTATAGCTTGGATAGTTGCTACTATGAACCCAAGTATATTAGGAATGATAGAATCTCTAGGTGGTCCTATTTTGGCTATCTTATTATTTTTAATGCCGATGTATGCTATCCATAAATTACCTGCCTTAGCTAAATATAGAGGTAAACTTAGCAATGTATTTATTGTAATTATGGGACTTATCGCAATTTCAGCAGCAATATATAACTTAATTTAAGGTGAATATCAAATGAGGAATAGTATACTTTCTATTTTTAAAATAGGGATTGGTCCATCAAGTTCTCATACTTTAGGACCTATGTTAATTGGAAAAATGTTTTGTGAATCTTTAAACGAAAAACATTTAATAGATAAAGTTAGTAATGTTAAAGTAGATTTATATGGATCTTTATCACTTACTGGTAAAGGGCATTTAACCGATATTGCTATAATTTTAGGCTTAAGCGGAAAACTGCCAGAAACTACAACGACTAAAGAAATTGAGGAAATACTAGAAACAGTATCTTCTACTAATACTTTACAATTAAATGGAACAAAGAGTATTGCATTTATTAGAAAAGAGGATATTGTTTTTAATCCTAATTTCTTAGAACTTCATGAAAATGGGGTAACCATCAGTGCTTATAATGGTGAAAATATTATTCTGCAAAAAACCTATTTCTCTGTAGGTGGTGGTTTTGTTAAAGAAGAGGAAGCATTCTTTGATAAAGGCAATGAAGATTCAACTCCATTAGCAATAGATTTTAAATCTGCTCAAGATATTTTAAACTTATGTAAAACTCATAATAAAAGTATATCTGAGATTGCTTTAATGCGAGAACTGCAATTTCGCACTAAGGAAGAAATCTATGATTATTACCTTAAAATTTGGGAAGTAATGGATTGTTGCATTAATAATGGTTTAAATGCAGAAGGTATATTACCTGGTGGTTTACATTTTCCAAGAAGGGCTAGCGATTTATATAAAAAATTACTTTTAAAAGAAAATAGCTCACTAAAAGATGATTTCTATAGTATAGATTGGGTTAGTGCTTTTGCTATTGCTGCATCCGAAGAAAATGCCGCAGGGCATAGAGTAGTTACCGCCCCAACTAATGGAGCTTGTGCGGTTATTCCTGCAGTTTTAGCTTACTACAATAAGTTTTATAAAAAGCTAGAAGCTGATGATATTGTCAAATTTTTATTAACTGCCTCAGCTATTGGTTATATTTATAAAACTAATGCTTCTATCTCTGGTGCCGAAGCTGGATGCCAAGCAGAAATAGGAGCAGCTAGTTCTATGGCAGCGGTGGCTATCGCCGAAATGCTAGGAGCAAGCCCAGAAATAGCTTGTTCTGGTGGTGAAATTGCAATGGAACATCATT
>JAIRQL010000089.1 GCA_031256515.1 Alphaproteobacteria bacterium | reverse complement strand
CATAGCCTTCTAAAATAACTAAGAAAGAAGAACGACTATCCTTAGGCAATGGAATATCATTATAAGAAGTTATTCCTATATCTTTCCATTTATCTAAAGTCATTAAATTTCTTAAGCCTTGTTTAGATTGGAAATCCATAGTATTTGGTAAAGCTACCTCATTACCCCAAGAGTACATATCTAAACCTAAAGTTTTTAATAAACCAAAAGAAGTTTCTACAATATCTTCTCTAGTAGAGAATAAATCTACAATACCATCACCATTACCATCAACTCCATTTAATAAATAAAGAGTTGGCTTAATTCCTAAATAGGTAAAAGTACCATCATTATTAGCTAGCACATTTACATCAAAATAGCCTCTATCAATTAATGATAAAAATGCTAATAATTCTGCTTTAAATTCATCAGAAGAATTTGGATTAAAGGCTAAAGTTGCTAACACATTAATGGCAGAAGTCTCTCCCATTTTTTCACCAAAGGAACTATTAATTCCAAACATAGCTACCACAACTTCTGGTAAAACTTTATGTTTTTCTTTACCTTCTTCTAACCAAGATTTATTATCTTTATAAAAAACTTGGGCTTGCAGTAGGACATCTTCACTTACAGATATTCTATAAACACTATTATTAACTCTGGCATTATAAGAATCTAAAACAGATTGCGAAAAATTTGCATTATCTTGAAATTTTTTAATAGTATTTTCACTGATTCCAGCTTGGTTAAGTTCTTTAACCATAGAATCTTTCCATCTTTTAAAATCTGAATTTTCTTTTTTTTCACTAAAATCTATGGATAAAGCAATAAAAACTATAAACAATAGCCCTAGTAAAATAAACCAACGATGGATTTTTAACATAACTTCATACCCTTTATTATTAGTTAGTTATATATATTATAACGATTTTATTTCATTAATCAATAAAGCAAAAAAGCTCCGATTATCTTCCATAAGCAAATTAAAAGTATCTAATGAACTTTTTGTGGTAAGCCATTCTAATTTTAACCCTTTATTATGAACTAGCTTTCTAATTTTTATACTAGGAATTACAAAACTTTCACCACATCCTACTAAAAATATTTCTTTATTTATGAATTTATCTAAAAACCCATAGTTATTTTCATTGTTTAAAAAACCTTCTATATTTTTACCAATATTTATTGGAAAGAATTTGCCATCATCAGCAAGAATAACACTTCCACTTATTACTTGCTTATCACTTAAGATAATCTCTCCATTAGAATATCCTGCTACTTTTAACAAATTATTTTCCTTTGGCTAATTCACGAGCTTTTATATCTCCTATATAATATAGCATTGGCACCGCTAAACAGATAGAAGAATAAGCTCCGAATAACACTCCTACTAAAAGAGTAAAACTAAAGGATTTTAAAACTGCTCCACCTAAGAAAAAGATACTTAATAAAACTAAAACTACGGTCATTACTGTAGCGATACTCCGTGAAAGGACCTGATTAATACTTTTATTAATAATAAATTTAACATCTTCTTTAATGTATTTTCTTACATTTTCACGAACCTGATCAAACAATACCACCGTATCGTTGATAGAATAAGCAATTACCGTAAGAATTGCCGCAATAGTGCTAACATTTACCTCAAATGAGAATAAAGATAAAAATAACAAGCTCATTAAAGCATCATGGGCTAAAGTTAGAACCCCGATTAAACCAAATTGCCAGTTGTATCTTATCCAAATGTAAATAAACATTCCTAAAAGTGAGAAAAATGTAGCAATAAGTCCACTTTTTAGTAAATCGGCAGATACACTAGGTCCGACAAACTGAGTTTGCAAAAGAGTATATCCTGTAAAGGCTTTTTTGATATTTTCAATAATATCATGAACTTTATCAGCGGGAAGCTCAGATTGACTAATTTCTAGCTGAAAGCCATTTGTCCCAAATTCTTTAATAGAGTAATCTTTAATATTAAGAGCATTTATTTTTTCTTTGATAACATCTAAAGAATCATTAGGGTTATTTATAAAATCAATAACCACTCCACCCCTAAAATCTATCCCTAAATTATACCCCTTAATAAAAGGATAAGAAAAAGATAATATCAATAAAACTGCAGCAATACTAAAGAAAATTCGGGTATATTTAAAAAAATCCACATTAACATTAGGACCTAATATACCAAGATGTCTATGTTTCATTATGCCCTCTTAGCTTTTTTTTGATTGTTTTTTATTAAAAAGATATTAATAAAAAATCTTGTAATAAACATTATAGAAAACATGGAAGTTATAATACCTATAATTAAAGTAACTGCGAATCCTCTAATCGCTCCACTACCAAGACCAAATAAAAACACTGCCACAAAAAGGGTGGTTAAATTAGAATCTAAAATAGTTACAAACACTCTTTTAAAAGAGTTAGAAATAGCGATTTTAAAGGTATTGCCTTTTTTCAGCATTTCTTGAGAGTACCTTTCGTAAACTAAGATATTAGCATCCACTGCCATACCTAAGGATAAGATAATCCCTGCAATACCTGGTAAGGTTAAGGTAGCTCCCAATAGCGATAAAGCCGCTAAAATAAATACTGTAGTACACATTAACGAAAGGTTGGCAATCATTCCTAGTTGTCTATAGAAAATTACCATAAAAATAAACACTAGAAAATAACCTATAATTCCAGAAACAATTCCTGCTTTAATAGATTCGGCACCTAGTGTTGGTCCGATAGTTCTTTCTTCTATAATACTAAGCGGTACTGGAAGACCACCAGCTTTTAATAAAAGAGCTAACTCTTGAGCTTCGGTTAAAGAAAAACGACCGGTAATAATTCCCGAACCACCAGTAATTGGCTGATTGATTCTTGGAGCTGAAATAATCTTATTATCTAGCACTACAGCAAACATATTTCCTACATTATCGGTAGTAATTTGAGCGAACTTTTTACCAGCTTCACTATCAAATTTAAAAAATACTACCGGCTGTTGATCTTGAAACTCTAGCTTAGCATCCACTAAACTTTTACCATAAATTTCTGGATTAATTTTAACCGCATACTGCATACCATTGGCATCTCTTAAAAAAGTATAGCCTGGTTTTAAAGTACCACTACCAAAGCTGGCATTAGCATCTACCATGTGAAAGGTTAATCTGGCTGTAGTACCTAATATTCTTTTAATTTGGTCAGGATTTTCTACACCTGGTAATTCTACAACAATTTGCTTATAGCCTTGTTGTTTAATTGATGGCTCGCTAGTTCCGGTTTGATCTACCCTTCTTCTAACTACCTCAATAGAATTTTGAATAACATTAATAATTTGTGAATTTTTAGTAGCATCGCTAACTATAACTCTTACTAAATCACCATTAGTATCAACCTCTAAATCTTTATTAACATTAAAGACTCTATTTCTTAAGGTTCCTAACTGCGATTTATCTTTTATAATAAAGCTAACTTCACCATTTTTCCGAGATAAATTAGAATATGCGATGTTTTCATCTATCAGTATTGATCTGATATTTTCTAATAAAGCCGCTGTATAATCTTGCAAGAAGATATTTTCATCGGCTTCTAAAACCAAAGAAGATCCTCCTTGTAAATCAAGTCCTAACTTAATACCACCCGTGTACGAGTCGTTATAAAATTTATTATAAAAATCATGACCGACAATAGCCAGCGAAATAATAATAACTACGATGGATAGAATCGATTTCCAAAGAGGAAAATTTAACATAACTGTCCTAAAATAAGATTAATCTTTAATAACATTTACAATTGCCGATTTTAGAACTTCAACATCAACACCATGAGCAATTTCTACAACGAAATAGCCATTGTCTTTAACATTTCTAACTGTTCCTTTAAATCCAGCATTAAGAAGAACCTTATCGCCTTGTTTAATTGCATCAATCATATTTTTATGATTTTGTTGTTTTTTCTTTTGTGGTCTGATTAATAGAAAATAAAAAATTAAAAAGATTAAAACAAATGGAAATAGGTTCATCATTATAACATAAGCACGACTTGGTTCTGCGGCTGCCGTTGCTGCTTCTGCAGCATAAAGGTTAGAAATCATTGCATTTACTCCGATTATATTTACAAAACTATATCAATAATATATTAAAATTCCTTAATTTGCTAGTAAAATTTGCACTCTACCGATAAGATACTAGATAATTCAAAGGATCAATAGGTTTTATGTTGTATCTAAGTTCAAAATGTAGCTGTGGAGTACTAACATTACCACTATCGCCTACTTTACCAATAACATCACCTTTTAAAACTTTTTGCCCTTTATTTACTTTAACTGTACCCAAATGAGCATAAGCACTTATCCAACTTTTATCATGCTGAACTAATACTAGATTACCAAAACTTTTTAGACTATCTCCCACATAAATTACAATACCTTCTTGAGTAGCTTTAACATCTGTTCCGGCTTTAGCTGCAATATTAATACCTTCGTTCATAAGACCTTGCTCTTGAGTACCATAAGCCATTAATAACCTACCAACTACAGGCCAAATGAATCCATCTTTAACAATTCCAGAAGACTCTTTTTGAACATTACCACCATAATTACTTTTAATTTTAACAATCTGATCTACCGATAAAACACTATTAGCATCAAAATTATTTAAAGCAAAAAGTTCTTCTTTAGACATATAATTGCTTTTAGCAATTGAGCTAAAAGTATCACCTTTTTT
>JAIRQL010000077.1 GCA_031256515.1 Alphaproteobacteria bacterium | reverse complement strand
TTTTATACTTTATCTAATGGTAAAAAAATCCCAAAATTAGGTTTTGGTACTTGGAAATCTAGCAATGAAGATGCCTATGCTTCTACTAAAATGGCACTTGAAGCTGGTTATCGCCATATTGATACCGCTGCAATTTATGGTAATGAAGAAGGTGTGGGTCAAGGTATTAAAGAATTTTTAGCTGAAAATTCTAATGTTAAAAGAGAAAACTTATTTATTACCACTAAATTATGGAATGACTCTCATGGCTATAATGAAGCTCATAAGGCTTTTAAAGATTCTTTAACTAAATTACAATTAGATTATGTAGATTTATACTTAATCCATTGGCCAAACCCAGTAAATATGAGAGATACTTGGAAAAAAGGTAATGCCGATGCTTGGAAAGCTATGGTAGAAATCCACAATGATGGTAAAAGTAAATCTATTGGGGTATCTAACTTTCATGCTCGCCATTTAGAGGCTTTATTAGAAACTACAAACTTTATGCCTCATGCTAACCAAATTTCATTTAACCCTAGTGATATGCAGTCTGAAATTTTAGAATTTAATAAAAAACATAATATCTTAACTCAAGCATATTCCCCACTAGGAAATGGTAAAATCTTTGAAGTAGAAGAGCTAAAAACTATTGCTAATAAACATAATAAAACTGTAGCACAAGTAGTTCTTAATTGGTGTTTAGAAAAAGGTGTTAATCCATTAACTAAATCTGTTCATAAAGAAAGAATTATTGAGAACTCTGCTATTTTTGATTTCAAACTAAGTGCCGAAGATATTGCCTTTATTGATGGACTTAAAGGTAAAGCAGGTATGGCTGCTAATCCTGATACCGTTGAATGGTAATTTTTAATCAGTAAATATAACTAAAAAGCTCCTAAGTAGTTTTAGGAGCTTTTTTTATACCACTTAAAAATCAGCAAATATTCTTGCCACACAACTTAGATTCTATAGTTCATTATAAATGTCTACAACCAATAAATAAGTTGTTTTACAAGAATAAGAAATATAGATAAAAAATTAAATAGTGTGAGTTCTTATATTAGGAGCTTTTACCTCACTTCGTTCGCTAGAACAAAGTTTACCCTTACGGGAAATTTGAATTCTTGAATTTAAAAAAAATTCAATAGTTTGAGAATTTTATTATGAAGGTTGCTCCGTAGTGTATATACAATACATGAGGAGCAATCTGAGTAAATAAAAACTCAAAATATTGAATTTTTACAGTATTTAATTTTTAGATAGGATTAGTTTTTTAATTTTCTTAAGCTCAGGCGAAAGAACATTTTCTTTAGCATCTACTATCCAAGAATCTAATCCACCTTTAAAGTCTATTGTTTTAATAGCATTTGTGGAAAGTCTTAATCTAAAACTTTTTTGGGCAATATTACTATAAAAAGATGTTACTTGTAAATTTGGTAAAAATCTTCTTCTAGTTTTATTATTAGCATGAGAAACATTGTTTCCGCTCATTGGTCTTTTATTAGATATAATACACTTTCTTGACATTTTTTAATTCCCTTAAAACTTACCACAATTATCAAAAAAGTGGCAATTAACATATTCTAACTACTTATTCTTACATAAAATCTAATAAATTGTCAACAATTATTTAAACATTATAAAAACTAAAATATATTTTATACAAATTTTACAATATTATGCTAAAAGTTTTTTTTAACTTGATTTAACTTTCTTCCTATGATAAATTGGTTTCCTATATATTTTATACTATAAAAGGATAATAGTAATTGCAAACTGTTTTAAGAATATTTTTTTTATTATTTATAACTACTAGCTTTGTAAAAGCAGAATTTTATATTTCTGCAGGTATTGGGTCAGGTGTTAAATACAATAGTCCACAAATTTTACAACCAAATAGTCCAGTAGCCGAAACACCAAAAAATATTATTGCAAGACCCCACAGACCAGATGTTCCTAGTTCTGAAAATATTACATTGGGTCTACCTGGTTGTTCTAATGGTGATTGTCAAAAGTGGGGACAAAAAAAAGAAACAATCAGCTCAGAAACTCGTTATGATATTATTTTAAAAGAAATAACTTCATCAGTAAACTCTTCAAGTATCCAAGAAATACTATCCTCATATTTAGGAAGCATTGGCTATAAATTTAAACTATTCAGATTTGAAGTTGAAGGTAAAAATACTAAAACAAGGCAAAATATTGTAATTGATAATTCTTACTTAACAAACTATGATGTTTACTCTACAACAGACACAACTCATTATTTTGAAGAAAAATGTAATGGTTCTAATACTAGTGGAGCATCTTCATGCTTAAACAACCCATTTAATTTTCTTAATTGCATTGGTGGTAGTGGTAATAATGCTTTATGGGATAATGAATGGCATTACTGCAAAACAACAGTAGATAAAGGAGAGCAAGAATATTTTGATTCAATAACAAAAAGCCAAAGTTATTATATAAATGAAACTATACTTTCTAATATAGGATTAGGCTTTTTTAATATTTTAACAGATATTCCTATTATTCAGAATGGTTCCCTAAATAAACTCCCTATAACTCCCAAATTTATTAATTTCTCAATCTTTGCAGGTTTAGGAGTTGGATATGCCATAAGTAAGTATTCTTCTACTGGAAATTATAATGAAACTTTTAAATCAATGGCATATCAAGGTAAAGCAGGAGCATATATAACCGTGCTAAATAATATTGATTTAGTTGCAGCATACTCAGCAGTATTTTTTAATAAAGAACCTCTTAAAGATACAAGATTACAACAGGTTGAACTATCTTTAAGATATAATTTTAAATCATTTGGTGCTTCTGTAGGATCTTCAACATCTTCAAGTAGTCGTTTAAATAGAAATAATGTACTTGAATCATCTAATACAGATACAAACCCTCCAAAAACAAGTGAAAGAGAAACAAGCGAAAATAGTAGCCCCACTTCAAAATTTTTAAAGAAAAAAAAGTAATAAAAAAAAAAAAAAAAAATCA
>JAIRQL010000061.1 GCA_031256515.1 Alphaproteobacteria bacterium | reverse complement strand
CTGCTGATGATTATCTCTTGCTTAACCCTACTACTTTCACTTTCCAACAACTCACCTCCTCCCACTCCTAATTTATTCTTCTCCTCCCTTCTATATATCTTTGAGAATCTTCTTAGATTATTGTGGCAAATAATCTATACTCTTTTATAATAAGTATTCAGAATAGGAGAAAGAGATGGATTTGATTATTACCAGTATAATAGCTTTAGTGGCTATTATTTTAGTAGGTATTTTACTAATAGCTATAATGTTCCGTAGAATTGTGGAAACAAATGAGGTTCATATTATCCAGTCGTCTAAAAAAACCGTAAGTTATGGTAAAGATACTAACAATGGTAATTCTTATTATGAGTGGCCTAGTTGGATTCCAATTATTGGTATCACAAAAATTGTTCTACCAACTTCAGTTTTTGATTTAAACTTAGAAGCCTACGAGGCATACGATAAGGGTAGACTACCATTTGTTGTAGATGTAAAAGCATTTTTTAGAATATCTGATAGTAATGTAGCAGCCCAAAGGGTAAATTCTTTAACCGAATTGTTAGATCAGCTAAAGGCAGTAGTGCAAGGAGCAGTAAGGGTTATTTTAGCTAATAATGATATAGAAGAAATTTTACAGGGAAGATCTACTTTCGGTGAACAGTTTACAAAAGAAGTTGCCGAGCAACTTTCTAACTGGGGAGTTTGTACTGTTAAAAATATAGAATTAATGGATATTCGTGATAGTAAGGAATCTTATGTAATTAAAAATATTATGGAAAAAAAGAAATCTCATATTGAAATGGAATCAAGAACTGAGGTAGCTAAAAATATGAGACTAGCAGAAGTTGCTGAAATTGAAGCTAAAAGAGAGATTGATTTACAACATCAAAATGCTAACCAAACAGTGGGTCTTAGAACTATTGAAGTTGAAAAAGATTTAGCTATCAAAAATGAAAATAAACTACAAGATGTTAAAGAACAACAAAAAATTACTAAAACTAAAGAAATGGAAGTAGTTAAAGTAGAAGAGGTTAAAAAAGCAGAAATAGATAAAGAAGTTACCATCGTAAAAGCTAACCAAGATAAGGAATCTACAATTATTATTGCAGAAGGGCAGTTAGAATCTAAGAAAAGAGAGTCTGAAGCGATTAAAATTGAGGGTGAAGCAAAAGCTGATGCTGAAAAAGCTATTCAGTTAGCTCCGGTAAAAGCTCAAATTGAATTAGCAAAAGAGATTGGTAGTAATCATGAGTATCAAAAATATTTGGTAACTATTAGAGAGATTGAAGCTAACCAAGCAATTGGTTTAGAACAAGCTAAATCTTTAATGAAAGCCGATGTTAAAGTAATTGCTAATGCTAGTAAACCAGGAGAGGGGCTTTCTAATGCTATGAATTTATTTTCAAGTAAAGGTGGTACAGAGCTTGGGGCTATGCTTGAAGGATTAGCTAATACTGAGATGGGCGAAAAATTATTAAATAAATTTGTTGCAAGTAATTCTAAAGGCTCTAAGGATAACTTTAATAATGAAGTTTCTAAAGAGGCTTCTAATAAAGAAAAAGCTGAGTAATATTTAACTTTAGGGAGCTTTATGCTCCCTAAAAGGATTTAGAAATAATATACAAATAAAAAGGTGATTTTTATATAATCACCTTTTTTCATATAAATACTCACAAAAAATTCATATTTTTAAGAAAATCCTTGACTTTACTAGGGGGGGGGTAAACTTCTTATTGAGAAGATTTGTTAGTAGTTATTCTAACATTCAATTTATTAATAAGAGTTTATTTAAAATGAAAGATTCCCTTGATGTAAAAAATGCAATAAGAATTATTTTTTTAGGATTTATAACATTATTACTTGCTAGTTGTATGAGTTTACAAGAAAAACAAAATATATATAACAAAGCATATAACTCATATTTAGAATATAACAAATTGCTTGCAAAAAAATATGAAGTAAACGATCTTTGCCCTAAGCATTACACAAATGAAGCATGTAAACGACTTAAAGAATATGGAGTTTTAGATTTTCCAACAGAATGGGGTATATTAAAATCAGGTTCTTTTGTAAGTTTAGAGGACTTGGAAAAAACATATCATTTGTCCTATATAGGAAATGACTGGATAGGGGCTCTTCCTTTTCAAATAGTTGAACCAAATTTTAAAGGAGGATCAGGTTCTCTTGTTAAGGTATATACTAGCGAATATACCGATGAGAGAATTTTTATTTGGGGTATTGATGGATATAGGGGTGAAGTTATAGGCTATGTTCTTGCAATTGAGAGTTCACAGGATTTTAACGGAACTCGGACATACTACTCATTGCCTTTTGTTATAAAAAATTCCGATGAACTTATGTCTGATATAGATAAACATGCTGAATTATCTAAGGATATGAGAGTTGTTGGTCATGAAGGTATTTCTATTAAAGATAAGTGTGGAAGTATAAATCCTCCAGAAACTTACGAAGAATTTAAAGAAAAATTTAAATAGAGTATAGATATACAAAAAGGTGATTCTATTAAAATCACCTTTTTGTTTTAGATATAAATTTTGATAACAACTACATAATTTTAATGATTTCTTCAGCGATTTGCACCATATTAAGGGCAGCACCTTTTCTTAGGTTATCACCAACTATCCAAAGATTAGCTCCGTTTTCTACAGTTTCATCCAAACGAATCCTACTAATAAAAACTTTATCTTCGCCAGCGGATTCTACTGGGCTTACATAGCCTTCATCGGCATTAAAATCTACAATACCTAAACTTTCTTCTTGTTCTAGAATTCTTTTAATTTCTTCTTTAGAAACATGCGAGTTAAATTCTATATTAACAGACAAAGCATGTCCGATAAAAATAGGAACTCTTACACAAGTGGCTGTAAGATTTATTCTGCTATCTAAAATTTTATGAGTTTCGTTTATAATATGCTTTTCTTCAGCGGTATAACCATCTTCGCCAAACTCAGCAATGTGTGGAATCGCATTAAAGGCGATTTGCTTAGTAAAAACTTTTTTAGTTTCCAAAAATGGTTGATTAACATAAATTCCACGAGTTTGTTCAAAAAGTTCATCCAAAGCCTCACTTCCTGCTCCAGAAACTGATTGATAGGTAGAAATAACCACTCTTTTTACTTCAAATTCTCTATGTAAAGGAGCTAAAGCTAACAATAACATAACCGTAGTACAGTTAGGTGATGCAATAATACCTTTAGTACGATATTCGTATAGTTCTTGAATATTAACTTCTGGGATAACCAGAGGCACTTGTGGGTCAGCTCTAAAAGTAGTAGAGCAATCTATAACAATAGTACCCTCAACAGCGATTTTTTCAGCATATTTTTTAGCAATTTCACCACCAGCACAAAAAAAAGCAAAGTCAGTATCTTCAAAGTTATATTTATGAATGTCTTTAATAGTTAGAGTTAAATCTTCGCCATAGGAGATTCTTTTACCGATATCTTCGCCTTCACCAAGTATGATAATTTCTTTTATAGGAAACTCTCTAGCATCTAAAATATCTAAAATTTCGCTGGCAACTCTGCCAACACCAACAACCGCAACTTTATACATGGATAATCCAATTTTAATAATATAAAAAAATAGATAGTAAACACAATGTGGTGATTACTATCTATTTAATTTAGCAAAAAGATAAAACTATTTATCTAATTTCATTTTGTAGCCAGTGGTATCCTCAGAAATTTTAGCTGATTTACCTAATCTATCTTTAAGGTAATATAATTTAGCTCTTCTTACTTTACCTCTTTTAATAATTTTTATGGAATCTACATTTGGAGTATAGTAAGGAAACACTCTTTCTACTCCTTCACCATAAGAAAGTTTACGAACGGTAAAAGCTGAATTAAGACCACGATTTTTAATAGCAATACAAACACCTTCATAATTTTGAAAACGATCACCAATTTTAACTCTTACATTAATAGTATCACCAACTGTAAAAGTAGGATAAGCCTTTTCAGCACTTAGTTTTTCAATTTGTTCTTTTTCAAAATTAGCCAAGACAATGCTCATTTTAAGCTCCACATTAAATTCTTTCTCTTCAAGAAAATAATATTAATTTATATTTTTTAGATAGTCAATATAAACCTAATTATTTTTATGAATATGTTTATTTTTTAAATATTTTTCAAATAAATCTGGGCGAACTTTTTGAGTTTTCTCAAGAGATTTCTCAAATCGCCATTGTTTTATTTTTTGGTGATTCCCAGATAATAATACCTCAGGAACACTCATACCCTCCCAATTTTGGGGATGTGTATACTGTGGATACTCTAATAAATCGTTATTAAAACTCTCCTCAATCGTACACTCTTTTGAGTTTAGCACATCTTGTTTTAATCTCAAAATAGAATCTATAATCACGGTTGTTGCTAGCTCTCCACCCGATAAAATATAATCGCCAAGAGATAATTCTTGTGGCTTATATTTTTCAATAATCCGTTCATCAATGCCTTCAAAATGACCACAAACAAAGGTTAAGCCTTGCTCTTGTGATAAATTTTTAGCGATTTCTTGATTAAACACAGCACCTCTTGGTGAAGGGTAAATTAAATTTTTAGTAGCTCCATTTTCAAAAGCACTTTCAATTGCTCTGCCAAGAACATCGGGTTTTAAAAGTAAGCCTTTACCGCCACCAAAAACTTTATCATCAACTTTTTTGTATTTATCTAGGGCATAGTCTCTAATATTAATTATCTCAAGCGACCAAATACCTTTCTTTAAAGCTCTACCGACTACTCCTAAATTTAAATAACCAGGAAAGGCTTCGGGATAAAGAGTTAAGATAGTAATTTTAAAAGGAGGGTGATTGTTTTCTATAATGGGATTCTCTGAAGAATTTATCATTAGATTTAAGAATTATTAGAAGATTCAGAATCCTCTAAATCAACATAGTTAATATCATTAATTTTTATATAACCATCTTTAATTGCTACGGTTGGAACATTTTGCTTAGTAAATAGAATAGCTTCAGTTGAGCCATCTAATTTTTTGATTTCTAAAAAATCACCTGCTCCATAATTATTAATTGCTAAAATACTGCCGATTTGATCGTTTTTAGAATTTAATACCTTTAAACCGATTAAATCCACATAGTAAAATGTTTCTTCCTCAGTATCGGGCATACTTTCTCGGTTTGTAAAAATTTGCGAACCGATTAAATCTTGAGCTTCTTCAATGGTAGTAACTCCAAGTATTTTAACAACGACAACATTTTTATGAATATACCCTTTAATTATTTTTAAAGGAATATTTTTATCGGTAAATAGCTCGTAATCAAGTATAGATAAAGGATATTCAGTAAAGACCTTAAGTTTTAATTCTCCCTGTAGTCCTTTAGTAGCTACAATTTGAGCCAAAAGGACTTTACTTTTCTTAGCAGGAACTTCCATTAATTAAATTAAGATTCAGAAGATTCTGTTTCAGCAGGAGTATTTTTAGCAGCTTCTAAAGCCTCAGCAGCAACTTTTAATCTTTCTTGAGCTTTAGCTTTTGGAGTAGGTTTTTTATTTTGTAAATCGTAAGATTTAGCTTCTACCATTCCAAATTTTGCAAAAATTTTGTGAACTCTATCTGTTGGAATAGCACCATTGCTTAACCAATATTGGATTCTTTCATTTTGTAAAATGTATTTTTTATCACCTTCAACCATTGGATTATACTTACCAATAGTTTCAATATATTTACCATCTCTTGGCGCACGACTATCTGCGGCTACAATATGATAATAAGGATTTTTTTTCGCTCCCCAACGAGCTAAACGAAGTTTAACAGCCATTAATAATATTACTCCTAAAATAAAACTGCAATGTAAACTATTACCCAATAAGTATTAGATAAAAAAACAAAATAATCAACTAAATAATTTTATTTTCTAAAAGAATTAGGATTGATTCCTAAATTTTTAAAAATATCCATTGGATTTTTTACACCCTTAAATTTCTTAAACATTTTAGACATACTTTCATATTGTTTCAATAAAATATTTATATCTTGCAATGTTGTGCCAGATCCCTGAGCTATCCTTTTTTTTCTTGAAAAATTTAAGAGGTCAGGTTTTTTTCTTTCAAGTTTAGTCATGGAATCTATAATTGCGATATTTTTTTTAATGATATTACTATCCATGCCATTTTTTATTTTCTCGGTTAGCCCAGACATGCCAGGTATCATAGACATTAATCCACTAGCCCCACCCATTTTATTCATGGTAATAAGTTGTTTCCTTAAATCATCCATAGAAAATTGCCCTTTAAGAAGTTTTTCTTCCATTTTGGCATCTTCTTCACTTTGAAGCTCTTCAAAATTTTCTATTAAAGAGATAATATCTCCTTGATCTAAAACTCTATCCACAATTCTTTTAGGAATAAAGGCTTCTAAATCTTGAATTTTTTCGCCCACACCCATAAATTTAATAGGTACTTGGGTTATAAATTTAGCAGATAAAATTGCTCCACCACGACTATCGGCATCGGCTTTAGATACAATTAAACCACTAAGAGGAATTTTTTCAGCAAATCTTTTTGCTACATCAAAAGAAATTTGCCCCGCCATAGAATCCATAACTAAAAGTACTTCCCGAGATTTAGTTAAATCGTAAACCAATTGCATTTCATTCATAAGCTCTTCGTCAATAGATAGGCGACCAGCGGTATCTAAAATTACTACATCATAAAAGTTTTTTGTGGCATAAGATTTAATATCATTGACGATTTTTTTAAGATTTTTCTCACTATACTCAAAAAAATCTAAATTATTATCTTTTGCTAAAGTTTGCAATTGCTCGTAAGCAGCAGGTCTATTTAAATCTAGGCAAGCCAATAAAACTTTTTTATTTTGTTTGTTTTTAAGAAAGTTAGCAATTTTGGCAGAAGTGGTAGTTTTCCCTGTTCCTTGCAAACCAACCATCATACAAAAAGTTGTAGGATTGGTATAAAGTTTAAGCTGTTCTTCGGTAGAATCTAAAAGTTTATAAAGATGATCGTAAACGGATTTTAAAATTACCTGCTTAGGCGAAATACTACGATAAATTTCTTTACCCAGTAAGTCTTCTTTAATTTTAGGGATTAAATCTTTAATAACTTCAAGGCTTACATCGGCTTCTAATAGTACAAGGCGGATTTCTCGTAAAACACTATCTAAATCTTTTTCCTCTATTGAGGCTTTTTTGCCAATAAAATTAAAAACATCCTTAAAGCGACTGCTAAGACTATTAAACATAATTTTTTTTATTTACTCATATTGTATATAATTATTTATAGATATATTACAGGTGATTGTTATGAATGTAAAGAATCCACAAACTAAAATTCCATTTTTTAAAATGGTAGCTTTAGGCAATGATTTTATCTTTTTAGATAAAAATTATTTTTTTGAAGCGAGAAATCATGTTGGTTTAATATGCGATAGAAGGCTGGGAGTAGGGTGCGATCAGCTAATTGTTTACCTTGAAGATAAACAAAAACAAGCAATTTATCTAGATATTATTAATAACGATGGTAGCCGTGCAGAAATTTGCGGTAATGCTTTTAGATGTACAGGTGATTATTTCTGTAAGAAAAATTCTTGGCAAGCTATGGATATTATTGCTAATAATAAAACCTATTCTGTGGAATATAAAAATAATACCTCTATAGTAAATATGGGTAAGCCTTTATTTAAAGAAATTACAATAAATGGAGTTGATTTAAAACATTATTATAATCCAATTTATGTAAATGTAGGGAATCCTCATGTGGTTTTGCAAGCGGAGTATATTAATAAAGAAGATGTTCTTAGCTTAGGTAAAATTATAGAAAATCATAAAATGTTTCCTAAAAAAACTAATGTGAATTTTACTAAAGTTATTGATAAAAAAACTGTAGAAATCCAAACTTGGGAAAGAGGTATCGGCTATAGTGAATCTTGTGGAAGTGGAGCAACAGCCACCTTTGTAGCCCTGTTTCACAGTGGGTTAATTTTAAATGAAGCTAAAGTAGGCGGATTAAATGTATTCTTAAAAAATGAAGAAGTAAGTATAGTGGGTGCGACTCTATTTGTTTTTGATGGTATTTATGCTATAAATATATAATATCTTGGCTTTCTATTTTATCGCAAAGTCGCTTATGTATTATATATACACGACACTCCTTTGCTCTTAATATAAAGCTCAAGCTATTATATATTTATTATTTTATAG
>JAIRQL010000040.1 GCA_031256515.1 Alphaproteobacteria bacterium | reverse complement strand
TCACTTCTTGTAATATTATTAATAACATGATATTCGCCGATAAAATCTTTTTCTAAAACTAATTCACCTTCGTTAAATACTAAATTTGCTAAATTAATATTATTAATATGAAATTTCGTACTACTACCATCTATTTGTAAAGTACCACGACCATGTACCGAATTAATATTACCATCGCTACTTCCTAAGATATACAAAGTAGAATTATCGTTTAAGTTAGCTTCGCCTAAGTAGCCTAAATTTTCCACATTCACATTGGAATTACTAATAGATAGTCTGCTAAGTGAATTTAAATTATTGATATTAATAGTTGTTGTTTCTCCATTTTGTGCGGTAATCGTGCCAGAGTTATTAATTTCGCCAATCGTAGAATTATTATTAAATATAAGGTTATCGCTATTGTTAATACTAGCAATATCAGATTCACCATTAAAAATAATATTACCAGTACTACCACTATTATTAATATTAAGGAGTTTTGCAAAGCCATTAAATGAAGCACCATTTATACTAAGTTCATTAATAAAAATTCCACTATTAACAGTTAAATAACTACCATTACCTCTAATAAAATTAATTGCCTTAGAGTCATCGCTATCATCATACATGTAGCTATTAATAATAAGCGAAGAACCATCTACTAAGTTAATAGCTCCATTGCCTTCTATAGTATTTACAATAACATTAGCAGCAGTATTGCCTATACCTACGGTAAACCAGCCTCCGCTATTCATATCTACACTGGTAATATCGCTATTAGTTCTAAAACAATTTACATCAGTACAATCATTTAATGTTGCCCTAACAACACCAGATGTACCTCCTCTATAGGTAATAGCTGAGGTATTATCGCCGACTGTAAAATTTAAGTTTGAGGTTCCATTATTTCCGGCAATTCTAAAATCTAAACTAGACTTATTAAAAACATTAATGTTAAGAGTTGGTGCAGATACTCTACTATTAAATGTGGTAGCAGAGTTGTTTCTTACTATTAAACTATTTCTTGTAAAAGTTTTATTACCACCATCCCAAACACTATTAGTACAATTATCGTAAATACCATCTTGAGCTGTAGAACAGGCACTAAGGTTGGTTGGAGTAAAAGAAACTGTAAAAAGTGTAATAAATAAAGTAATTAAAAATATAGAAAAAACATGAAGCGAGTTTTGCATTTTTTTTTATTGCTCCTGTGTGATTATTGATACTTATTAATTTTTTCACTATATATTTTATATTATATCATTTATAAATCAATAAAAATCATAATTCAACAAACAGACAACTAAGAATTGTATCTTAATATTGCTTATACCAACATTAAAGATACAGAAAATCTCTCTTCTTAAAATAAAAGATGCGAATCTTGAATACCCATTTTACTAGAATGAATATTTATAAGAAACCCCAAAGATATTTTGATAAGAATTGCTAGCTATTTCTCTTTTATAAAAACCATTAAATTGCGAGGATTTATAATTAAAGTAAACTCCCAAAGCTGGGCTAATAATTAATCCGCTATAAGAGCCTTCTGAGCCAAGTGATACGGTAGAACCAGCTTCGGCAAATCCTATAGAGTTAGCAGGAATATTGTAGTATCTGTAGAACATGTCTGTTGTAAAAGATACTTTTACACTAGAATTACTGGCAAAGTTAAATTCTTTAGAAGCATCTAAACCGCCCCCAGTTTCTATAATTGGAGTGGTATAGCTCCCTACTTTCATAGAAGAAATTTCACCATCTTCGGTATAACTGCTACCTATTAAAATAGATGGGGTAAAGAATATTTTAGGAGTTAGTATAACATTATTCCAACGGCTAAATGTACTTAAATATTCAACAAATATTTCATGAGAATACTGTATATCTAATAAAATTTGATGAGTAGTTGGGCTTGAGCTTAATCTTTTTTCTTTACTAACAGATTGCCCGTCGCCAATATAATCGGCAATATCATTAGGAAAAGTATTAACAAAATAATTTCTTTGGGTATCAAATGAGCTAAAGCCATATAATAGCGAAAACTTAAGAATATCATTTTCATCACGATAATCCATAATTCCACCAAAGTTAAATGAAGATATAGATGTATCATGTAGAGAATTATTAACATCACCCTTAGAAAATCCACCAACTAAATTAAAGGTTTGCCCTTCGGCATTATTTGGCGATACCCAATTATAAAGGCTATAACCAAACTGCATAGACATACTATTGTAAGAATCATCAAGTGAGTAATTGGTATCAAATTTTCCATCAGCCGAAGCATAAACTACCCATAAACTATCTTTAGGAGTTGGTGAACCCTGTCTTTTATCCCATACTCCAAATGGATACTTATTTACTATCCCCTTAGACTTAGAAACATCTAAAGCTCCTCTTAAATTATTATTAGAGGTTTTGATGTAAGTATTTTTAGAAAGCGGAATTAGGCTTTGAATGTTATTTGCTAGATTATCTTCATTAGATAATATATCTAAAAAAGTAAGAGTTCTTGCGGATATATCTAGCGGGGTCTGCGAATCAATTAAACTATCAAAATACGAAGCTAGTTTTAAAGTATCAGCATCATTACTATTTTTACTAACTACTTCATTGTATTTAGTTAAACGATTCACCTCTAGCATTATATTATTCATATCATAAAGATTATAACTCCAATCATACCAATCAGGTAGTTTAGTATCAAAAATGCTATGTGGGTCTATATCTTGCCCTAATACTACATTTTTAGAATTAAGAACAAAATAGGTATTACTATTTTTAATAGTAGTAGTATCTCTAAGGACACTTAAAATTTTTCCACCATTAAGAGTAAGAGTATCAACACTTAAAGCAGCACTATGATTAGCATTAGCTATATTACTATTATTGCCAATTTCTAGGTAAAGATTACCACCATTCATTTCTAATTCATTAAGATGATTAACTTTTTTTAAAGTTAAATTAGCATTTGTTTTACAACTATCAGCTGGGTCAACAGCACAAAGGCTTAACTTATTAAGGTAATCAATATTATCAAAAACTACTGAACCAGCTATAATTATACTGCCACCCTTAGCTTTATCATCGCTACGACCAATATATTTTATTCGTTGTTCTTTTTTTTCTGAGAAAGTTAAATCGCCATTTTTATCATAAGTCTCATTAGTAAAGGTAGCGGAATCATTAGTTATTCTTAAATCTCCATCATTCATAAGTAAAGTATTTAAATTAATATTAGTTATTTTAAAATCAGCATTAGTTCCACTTACCCAATTTTCTGGGTTAATTAACAATGTTCCCTGACCTTGTACTTTAGTTATGATATTTTCAGTAGTGTTAGAATCTACACCCAAGAACTCTAGGGTAGAACCTTTACTAATACTAGTTTCATTTATACTATTTAAAGATTCTACAATAACATGAGAATTTTTATTAATTACCATATTATTAACTTTATCGGCATTGCCAATATCAGAATTTGCATTAAAAATATGTTTGCCCTTATTAGTATCCGCAGAAATAGTAGAAATTTTTGAATAGTAATTAAAAGTAGCATTCTCTACGGCAAGGCTTCTAATAAAGATTTTAGTATCAAAAATTACCTCACTATCATAACCACCTCTTACACTAAAAATACCAAGATTACTATTAATATCATCATACTCATAGTTTTTAATAGTTAGCTTAGATTCGTCAGTTAATTCTATTGTGCCATTACCTTTAATATAATCTATCACTACATTAGCAGGTTCTTCTTCATTAGTGGTTGAATTTCTTACTCCTATAGTAATCATACCACCGTTGAGAACTGTATTAATTGAACCATCAGGATTATAGGTAATTTCACCTTGAAAATCTAAGTGATTAATATTACTATTGGTATTAAAACAACTGCCATTAGTACAAACTGTATTTAAATAAACACTAATTTTGCCTGTTGTACCACCTCTATAGGTTATAACACTTCTATCATTGGCATTATTGGTAAATTTTAAATCTACATTAGATTGATATAACTGAAGATCTACTGCTGAATTATCTTTAACATCTATTTCAGCATTATTTAAAAATTTATAAAAATGAAATTTAACATTAGATAAACTATAAAAACTAAGTTTATCAGGATTATCATACTCAGTCATTTCAATGGGAGTAAGCCCACTATCGGGATTATCTTCATCAACAAGTTTTTGTGGAGTCCCAAATTCAGCAATTATAGCTTCTTGCCCTGTACCTTCTTGAGTTTTACCACAACCAGCAAAATCACCACTATCTAAAGCAGCTTGTTTTCCCTCATCTGTACTACAGTTAGTATCCGCAAAAAGTTTTGGTTGATTAACAAAAAAACCAAATAAAACTAAACTAGTTAAAAATAAAAAACGAATAACCATAAATATTTATCTTTGAAAAGAGCTAATAAAATATTAATTTTGGCTGGGGTGGAAGGATTCGAACCTCCGAATGGCGGGATCAAAACCCGCTGCCTTACCACTTGGCTACACCCCAACAAATATCTAAAGAATAAGATACAAGATAAGTTGCTTATAAGCAATCAACAATCAAAATTTAGCAATTATTATTTATAAATGCAAGCAATTTTTTTTCTTTTCTCTCTTCCCATCTTGTTCTTTAGCTTTATTATATTAAAGCCTTCAGAATACTTATTTAAACTGAATTTGCAAAGCAAGCCTAAGGTTTAAATAAGTATTTTAAAGGCTTGTTTATCTCTTACATACTATATTCTTTACCACAAAAAGAACAAGATATTTTTATTTCACCGTTATTTTCTTTCCGTATACTTTCTTGTTCGCTCAAAGACATTGCCGAGATTACCTCTTTAATAACATCATCACTACAAGTACATTTATAAGAAATTGGCAGTTTATCGTAGGTAATTACCTCAAATTCATTATAAAGTTTGTATAAAACATGCTCTAGGTCATCGTTAAGGATTTCATCAAGTTTAAGAGTATCACTTAAAATTTTTAAAGTATTAAAAACTTCTTCTTCAGCCTGTATTTGCTCTTCGCTAGCATATTGATTAGGAATTTTTTGTAAAAATAACCCAGCCGTAGATTTACCCTCTACACTTGAAAATATTTTTATATAAGATTTAGTTTGCTCTGACTGTTTAAACCAATTATAAGCCGAATCTGAAAGGCTATCACCGTTTAAATCTACAATCGCCTGATAAGGCTTACTAGATAGCGGTAAATAAAGGTGGAAAATCATCACTCCCTCACCTATTAAATCTTTAAAGCTAGGATTTTTTACAGGAGTATAATCTTCGTGCAGGCTAAGATAAGCTCGCATATTGCCATTAACTTTGTTATCACAGAGAATCATTTTAATAATTCCACCATCACCATTAAGCTGTAATTTAAAAGTTCCTTCAAACTTAAAATTACTAGAAATTAATTGCGATAGGGTCAGCGAATCTAAAAATACCTTATCTACCTCAGGAATATTTGTAGAGAATCTATTTAATAATTCGGCTGAGGTTTGATTTAATCTTAAAATTTTACCCTTAATATTAGCTTCATTTAAGCTAAAAGGTAAGATAACATCTTGTTGTAAATCTTCTTTCATAATTATTCTTTAATTCTATAGCCAGTTTTCCACATTAAATAGGCAATTAAAAACACTACTAAATTAAGACCTAGCATAAAGACAGCTCCAATCATGATATTACTATCTGCTACCCCAATAAATCCGTATCTAAAGCCATCTATCATATAAAAAAATGGATTATAATGAATAATATGTTGCAACATTACTGGAAGTTTATATATAGAATAAAATGTTCCTGATAAAAAAGATAATGGAGTTATTACAATGTTTGTAAAATTTGCTAACTGGTCAAATTTCATACTGATAATTCCGGCAATTAATCCTAAAAGACCTAAAAGTAAACAGCTAGTTATGGCAAAAAATAAAATCCAAAAAACACTATGAATATGGATTTTAACAAAAATCATTACATATAATAAAGTTAAAGCTCCTACAATTAAACCACGAACGATAGAACCTACCGCATAAGCTAACACTGTACTACTAGCCACAATTGGCGACATTAAAGTATCTACAATATTACCATTAACCTTAGCAATCATAATTGAACTTGAGGTATTAGCAAAAGCATTTTGAATTAAGGTCATCATAATTAAACCTGGCACTAAGAACTCGGCATAAGAAACTCCGCTTACTGCCCCTACCCTATCGCCAATTGCCAAGCTAAATACTCCTAAATAAAGAGAGGTCGTTATTATTGGACCTAAAACCGTTTGTCCCCAAACTTTTAAGAATCTCCGTACTTCTTTGGTTAAAAAAGTTTTAAAACTAGTAAATGAGCTATATTCTTTTTGCATTTCTTCCACATAGTTAGTATATTATTTATAACTTTATAATAATATTAAACTACAATGAAAAATACAAGAACTATTAGTAAAGATACTTTAGTTAGTCGTCTTAAAAATATGTCTATACATTATTTACAAAGATACCCTAGCACTTCTAATAATTTAGATAAATATTTAAGAAAAAAAGTTAAAGAATATAATAAAGAGGCTTTGCAAGAAAATCCTGAAATTATGAATATGTTTAATCAAGCTATCGCTGAGGTTATAGAGTTTTTAGAAAAATTAGGATATTTAAACGATAAAATTTATAGTAAAAACCAATTGCGGAATCTTTTAAATAAAGGAAAATCTACCATCGCAATTAATTATAAATTGCAAGAAAAAGGAGTTTCTAAAGAAGATATTCGTGAGACCCTAATTAGCAAAGATAAAACTGGCATGGAATTATATGCAGCTTTAAAATTTCTTCGGAGAAAATCTTTTGGTGCTTATAGAAAGCCCTTAGATGATGAAGAATTACTACAAAAAAAAATAGAAAAAGAATATGCCTCTATTGCCCGTCAAGGTTTTAATTATGATACTATTAAGAAGGTTCTTAATATGGAAAAAACTGAGGTGGAAGATTTAATCTTTAATCTTGAAAGGGAGCTAGATTTATAATGACAACCCCGCAACAATATTTATTAGATAAACTCCCTATTGCGATTGCTTTATTTAACCAAAATGCTGAGCTTATATTTTACAACAAGGCTTTGGTTAATTTATGGAAACTCCCAGAATATTTTTTGGCAGATAGCCCTAATATTATAGAATTTTTTGAGGTTATTCGTGAAAAAGGAGTAATGCCCGAAAAAACTAATTTTAGGGAATTTTGTAATAGTATGTATCGGGTGGCAGTATCTTCGGCACCACATTATAAAAAAGAAAGTATTTTTTTACCTAATGGGGTTCATTTGCAAGAAGTTTTATCTAAGGAAGATGGTTATTTAAGTATTTCTTGGGAAGATGTTAGCGAAACCTTTGATGTTATCCATAATCTTAGCAATTATAAGAATCTTTATAATCGCCTGATAGAAAAAAATCCTAAACCACTTTTGGTAATTGCCTCTAATGGTTTGATTGAATCTTACAATTCTAAATTTTTAGAAACTTTTAATCTTAGCAGTGAAATTTTAGATAGTAAAATTCATACCCGAGATTTACTAAATCATCTTAGTATTTTAGATAATAAACTTGATGAAAAAGCTCTTTTATTAGGAAATTTAGTTAG
>JAIRQL010000028.1 GCA_031256515.1 Alphaproteobacteria bacterium | reverse complement strand
CCCACGGTGGACCAATTACTCTTCCTGTAATTGATGGTAAAGTTTCTCTCTTAATTGCTTTACTTGTAGGAATGATAATAACTGCCCTACTTGTAAATGTATTAAAGAAAAATAAAAATTAATAAATAAGAGGTATCCTAATTAATAGGATGCCTCTTATACTTTAGCTATTTGCAATTTAATACTACTTATAAACTAAGGAAATAATATGTCTACTTCAACTAAAGTTAAGGTTCAAGAATTTGGAAGATTTTTAAGTTCTATGATAATGCCTAATATTGGGGCATTTATTGCATGGGGATTTATCACGGCACTTTTTATTCCTACAGGTTGGATTCCTAACGAACATTTTGCTAAGTTAGTTGGTCCTATGATTACCTATTTATTGCCACTCCTTATAGGATATACTGGCGGAACTTTAGTTCATGGTGTTAGAGGTGGTGTAGTTGGAGCAATTACCACAATGGGGGTAATTATTGGTTCTGATATTCCTATGTTTATGGGAGCTATGATGGTTGGTCCTTTAGGTGGCTATGCCATTAAAAAGTTTGATAACTTAGTAGACGGTAAAATCAAAACTGGCTTTGAAATGTTAGTAAATAACTTTTCAGCTGGGATTATCGGTATGATATTGGCTTTAATTGCTCTTGTAGTAGTTGGACCTATTGTAGCTTATTTAAACCATATGCTTGGTGAGGCAGTTAATGTTTTAGTAAATAATCATTTATTGCTTTTGGTTTCAATTATTGTTGAACCCGCTAAGATACTATTTTTAAACAATGCCATTAATCATGGAGTGTTTTCGCCACTAGGATTAGAGCAATCTGCTGAGATTGGTAAATCTATCTTCTTTTTAATAGAAAGCAATCCTGGACCAGGACTAGGAGTTTTGCTAGCTTATATGGTATTTGAAAAACAAGATAGTATCAGACAATCAGCAGTGGGAGCAAGTATAATTCATTTCTTTGGTGGTATCCATGAAATTTACTTCCCATATGTGTTAATGAGACCAATTTTAATTCTAGCTTTAATTGCTGGTGGTATGAGTGGGGTTTTTACCTTTACTTTACTAAATGGCGGATTAATCGCTCCTCCTTCACCTGGTAGTATTATTGCCCTTCTAGCAATGACTCCAAAAGGTGGATTTTTAACCACTATTATAGGAATCTCTGTAGCTACTGGGGTATCTTTTGTGGTAAGTTCGTTTTTAATTAAATATACTAATTCTACCTCTTCTTTAGAAGAAGCTAACGAACAAAAAAACAGCATGAAAAGCACTTCAAGCTCAAGTAATCTATTACAAAGACAACCACAAGTAATAGTTTTTGCTTGTGATGCAGGTATGGGAAGCAGTGCTATGGGTGCTTCTTTATTAAGAGGAAAACTTAAAACAGCTGGGCTTTCTATCAAAGTTATTAATAAAGCAATTAATAATTTAAGTAGTGAAGATAGCTTTATTATTACCCAAAATACTTTAACCGAAAGAGCTAAGAAAAAAATACCTAATGCTTACCATTTATCTATAGATAATTTTATGAATGGTAAATTTTACGATGAACTAATAATAGAGCTAAAAACTAAAGAAGCCTCTACTATAAATTCTCCTCAAGAAAATATTGTTGCTCCTTTGGGTTCAAGTAATGTTTTAAACTTTAATAATATTAAACTAGGGCTTGCTTCTACCTCTAAAATGGAAGCTATTAAATATGCTGGGCAGTTATTGGTAGAATCTGGATATGTTAAAGAAGGTTATGTTAATGCGATGCTTGAAAGAGAAAGTCTTGCTACAACCTTTATTGGTAGCAATACCGCAATTCCACATGGTACAAACGAAGCTAAAGATGAAGTTATAGAATCTGGAATTGTAGTTCTGCAGTTTCCTGAAGGAGTAAACTTTGATGGCAATATTGCTAATTTAATTATAGGAATTGCTGGTAAAAATAATACTCACATGGATATTCTTGCTAATATTGCTAATACTATCCAAGATGAAGAGATTGTAAAAAAACTTATAAAAACTAAAGATGTTAATGATTTTATTATAAATTTTAACATTAATATAAATTAAAAGGTTAAAAATGGAAAAAGCTATTCAGTTTGGAGCTGGTAATATTGGCAGAGGTCTTGTTGCTCCTGTAATTCATAATAATTATGAAATTAGTTTTGTTGATACTAATAAGGATATTATTGCAGAAATTAACAAGCAAAAATCTTATACTGTAAAGATTTTAGGTGAAAATATTTCTGAAACTATAATTACTAATATTAAGGGAATTGAAGCTACCGATCCTAGCCTTATTATTGAGATGGCTCATGCCAGTTTGCTAACAACTGCCGTTGGTCCTAGTATCCTTGAATATATTGCTCCTTCTATTGCAGCAGGAATAATCTTTAAAAGAGAAAACAACTTAACTAATTACTTAAATGTTATTGCTTGCGAAAATATGCTTGGGGCATCTGACCATTTAAAAAATAAGATAACTCCTTTATTAAATTCTGAAGACATAGCTTTTATGGATAAATATATCGGCTTTAATAATTGTGTGGTAGATAGGATTGTACCACCCTCTCCTAATAAGCAAAATATTTTAGAAGTATCAGTTGAAGATTTTTACGAATGGATAGTTGCTAGTAAAAACTTTAAAGGTTCTATCCCAACTATTGAAGGTCTACAATTTACTGAAGATTTAGACAAATATGTGGAAAGAAAAATCTTTACTCTTAATACTGGTCATGCTATTACCGCCTATTTTGGCTTTAAAGCAGGAAAGCAAACTATAAAAGAGGCTATTGAGGATCAATCTATTGCTAATGATGTTTTTCAAGCTATGAGTGAAAGTGCAGAGGTTTTATATAAAAGATATAATCTTAATAAAGAAGAACATTTGCAATACATTAATAAAATTATGAAGAGATTTAAAAATCCATATATTGTTGATGAAATTTTGCGGGTAGCTCGTGATCCTAAAAGAAAGCTAAGTTATAACGATAGGCTAATTAAACCGCTAAGAGGAACTATTGAATATAATTTAAAGAATGATTATTTAATAAAAGGTATTGTTGCCGCTTTATTTTTTGCTAATAACTGTGGCGATGATAAAGAAGCTCTTGAGATTAAAAACTTAATTGATAATAAAGGCTTAGCAACAGCAGTAAAAGAAATTACTCAACTAATAGAAGAACCAATTATTAATAAAATTGTAGATAGTTTTAATAATATAAATTCTAAACTATAGAATTTATACAGTATGTAAACAGCTTTTAATCAAATTTGGTTAGAGCTGTTTATATAAGTATTTTTTACCTTACTGATATTTACTTGATAAGCTCATTAGTTTATACATATTATTTGACAGCACTTCCACAGTTATTAAGATATCTAGAGTATGGCCCAAATTATCTTGTACTCCTCCTACATCAAGAATAGCTATTGATTTTCCATTACTCATATCTGTTTTTACTTCTATTTTATAAATATTATAATAATATATAGCTTCAGAATCATTAAAGTTTTTTAAAAAATCTATTTTCTGATCTTTATCAAATTCCCTATTATTATTAAAACTATCTGTATATGAAAATAAATCAACATTAGCACCAACTATCTTACTAAGATTTACTATTAAACACCCTATTGTATTTATATTACTAGTTGGATTTTCACATTTTAATTCTAATGAAATAGGAAACTTAATATTATCTTCCTCTATTTTATTATTTTGTATATCTGTATAATAAGCATAATCTGTATTCTTCTCTTTATTCCATCCCATTTCGTAGTAAATAACAGGATACTTCTCTCTCAATTCTTTTTCTAACTTTAAATCTTCTTCTGTTTGAATATATTTACTTTCTTCTGCTAAAGATACACCATACATTAACATACTTAACAATATACTAATTAAGATTTTTAACAATTAATTTTCCCCATATAATATAGATGCACTTTCAAATTTATATGTATAGCCGTATAAACTAACAGGTTCTTCTTTATCATTTTTATTAACATCCTCTTCTTCTAACTTAAAGTATGCCAAAACCTGAGTATTCCTATATATTATATCATAACTATTATCCTCAGCAGGTAAAGAATATAAAATATGTAGTGTTAAATAATATTGATTATCTTTTATATTTTTATATACATCAAAAGAAATTA
>JAIRQL010000004.1 GCA_031256515.1 Alphaproteobacteria bacterium | reverse complement strand
TTCTTTAAACTATCAGCTTTCCAAGAATAACTTTTAGCATATTATGATAATCATCCAGATTTTATTGCTCCACAATCAAGATTTAACGAAGTTTATTCTTTTGTAAAAAGGGGATTGAAAGATTTATCTATCTCAAGGTCTTCTTTTTCTTGGGGGATTCCTGTTCCTAATGACTCTACTCATGTAATTTATGTTTGGCTAGATGCTCTTACTAATTATATAACAGAGCTAGGCTATCCTAATATGAATGAGAAATTCCTTAATTTTTGGAATAATGCTATTCATATGGTAGGTAAGGATATTGTTCGTTTTCATGCGGTTTACTGGCCTGCTTTTTTAATGGCAGCAAATTTACCTTTACCTAAAAAAATATTCGCACATGGTTGGTGGTTAAACGAAGGAGAGAAAATTTCTAAATCTACGGGAAATGTTATAGATCCTCATGATATTATTAATAAATATGGTTTAGATTGTGTTCGTTATTTCTTATTTAAAGAAGTTCCATTTGGTAATGATGGCGATTTTTCTAATGAAGCTATTAAAAATAGAATTAATAATGATTTAGCTAATAGCTATGGTAATTTACTGCAAAGAACTCTTAGTATCGTGCATAAATCTTTTAATGGAAAAATTCCAACCTCACAATTAAATGAAGAACAAAATTTATTTTTAGATAAACTACTTGCCGATTTAGAGGAATTAAGAAGCTGTATAGATAAACAAGAGTTTTCTAAATACTTAGAAATTGTTTTTACAAGTATCCGCTATGGTAATGCTTATATCAATGATAAAGCTCCTTGGAATTTGCTTAAAGAAAATAAAATTCAAGAATCAGGAGAAGTTTTAACTTTTATTCTTGAAATATTAAGGATAGTTTCAATTTATCTTTATCCATTTATGCCAGATGCTACTATGAATATCTTGCAACAACTGGGCATAGAAAATAAAGACTTAAAGTTAAACTCTTTAAGCAATAGATTTAAAGAGAATCATCAGCTTAATTCAGCTAGTCCAGTGTTTGCAAAGATTTTAGATGAATCTTAGTTTTTTGCTTTAAAAGTTTTAATTTAAATAGAGTTATATTGTTTTTATGTTTATAGATAGTCATTGCCATTTAGGATTTAAAGATTTAGGTGAGTACACAGAGCATAGTGATAAAATTTTGCAAGAAGCAAGTCTAAATGGTGTTAATACCATTATTGATATAGCTACTGATATTATTGCTTTTGAAAAAGCTATTGCTTTTAGCCGTAATAAAAATATGATTTTTACAGCACTTGGTATTCATCCTTTACACATAGATGGTAATTTAAACTTTACGAAACAAGATATTATTCAACATCTGCATGAGCCTAAAGTAATTGCCATTGGTGAAACCGGGTTAGATTACTATTACTCGGTTGATAGTAAAAAAGTTCAAAAAAACTTTTTAGAAGTACATGCTGAAATTTGTGAGGAATCTAAACTTCCTATTATTATTCATACTCGCTCAGCAGAAGCAGATACAGTTGATATACTATCTAGTTTTGTAAAAAATTCTAACCTCAAAGGAGTAATCCACTGTTTTAGTGGTAATAAAGATTTTGCTAAAAAGCTCTTAGATATTGGTTTTTATATTTCTTTTAGTGGAATTGTAACTTTTAAAAATGCTGTTGATATCCAACAAGTTGCTAAATATGTTCCTGCCGATCATATTTTAACCGAAACAGATGCTCCATTTCTTGCTCCTATTCCGTTTAGAGGAAAAACCAACCAGCCTGCTTATGTAAAACATACTGCTGAATTTATCGCACAATTAAGAGGCGAATCCCTTACTGAATTTACATCAAAAGTTAAAAGCAACTTTTTTGATTTATTCCAAAAAGCTAGGTAGATTTTTTCTCTTAAAAATCCTTATTTAATAACAGCAATTCCTAACTAATTTAAAGAAAACTCTTGATTTTTACTAGTGAGAAACATAGACTAAATATTAGAGTCAACTAATAAAATAAAACTTTAAATTTCACTATAGGTTGATATTACTAACACTTTAGGTTTGTTTTTGGAGTATTTAAAGAATGCTATATGCCTTATTAGCTAGTTTTCCTATTGTCTTTTGTTTACTTTCTATGTCTATTTTAAAATGGAAAGGGGTTGTATCTATTTCTGTCTCTTTACTTATCTCTATAATTTTAGCGATTTTTGTTTGGCAGTTAAAATTTATAGATATTATTCAGTATGCTATCAACGGAATTTTAGAGGTTAGCAATATTATTTTAATAATATTTGGAGCTATCCTTTTATTAAATATCCTTATTAAATCGGGAGCTATGGATATTATAAACAATAGTTTTAATAATATTTCAGAAGATTCTAGAATCCATCTTTTATTAATTGGCTTAGCCTTTAATACATTTTTAAATGGTATTGCTGCCTTTGGCACAGAAGTTGTACTTAGCTCTTTGGTGTTAATTTCTTTAGGATTTCCATCATTTCCTGCAGCTATTGTTAGCTTAGCTTTTAATGCTCCATTTATAACTTTTGGAGCAGTTGGAATCCCTACAATTACAGCTATCACTCTAACTCAAAGTTTAGCTCAAGAAGCTGGACTAGATGTTGTGCAGTATGCTAACCTAGTTGCTACATATAGTGCTTTTTTACATTCCATCGCTGGTATGTTTTTAACTGTAATTATTTTATTTCTTGTAATAAAAATATTTGCTAAAGAAAAATCTTGGAAACCTTTTTTTGAAATAATTCCATTTGCTTTATTAAATTCAGCTATAATGTATGCCTCGTATTATTTTAGTGCAAAATACTTAGGTCCCGATCTCCCAACGGTTATTGCTGGGATTGTAGGATTGATTTCTGTAATATTTACCACTAAATTAAAAATACTTTTACCAAAAACTGTATGGAAATTTCCTGCTAATGCTAAAATATGGGATTTAGATAAAAATATTCAGCATAAAAAAACAGTAGCTCCAACTATCCAAAAGAATTTAGGAAAACTAAAGGTATGGTTACCTTATATTATTGTTTCAGCTATCCTTATTTTATCAAGAATTAAAGGATTATGGTTGCAAGATTTCTTTAAATCAAGAGTTTTACACATAGAGCATTTATTTGGCTTAGAAAAAGTTAATTACGATTTCCTTTGGTTGTATAGTCCTGGTATTATGCCTTTTTTATTTGTTTCTTTAATTTTTATAGTGGTTTTTCATTTAAGTTCTAAAGATATAAAATCTGTTTTTATAGATACTTGGCATCAGGCTAAACTAGCCGCTTTAGCAATCGTTCTTTCGGTAATGATGGTTAGTATTATGTTAAAATCTACGAACAATCCTCTTGGCTTACAAGGAATGCTGGTAAGCATAGCCGGATTAATTTCTTACTTAAAAGGAGTAGGGGTAATAATTATTACTCCATTTATTGGAGCCTTAGGAACTTTTATATCTGGCTCTAATACTACCTCTAACATTCTTTTTTCAATAACTAGCTTTAACACAGCAAGTATAATCAATATTCCGCCATATATTTTAGTAGCTTTATCAAGTGTAGGAGGAGGAGCAGGGATTATGTTCGCATTTAAGAATCTGCTAATTGTAGCTTCGGTTATTGGATTAAAAAATAAAGAGGGACATATGTTAAATTATATGCTATTAATTTCTATAGTTTATATATTAATAATTTTAGGAGTGGTTTTTATTACCATTTAACTAAGAAAATGCAAAAAAAAGAATATAAATTAACAATTTTAGGATGTGGTGGTTCTATAGGAGTGCCAAGCATAGAAAGAGGTTGGGAAAATTGTAATCCTAACAATCCTAAAAACTACCGTACTCGCACATCTGCCTATTTAGAAATTAGTAAAGAAGGTAAGGAAGATTTTCATATTTTATTTGATGTTAGTCCAGATTTTAGAACCCAAGCCTTAAGAGAAAATATTAAACATGTTGATAATATTTTATTTACCCATGCTCATGCTGATCATGTTTTTGGAATAGATGAAATTAGAAGCATTAATCGCATAATGCAAAAAAGTATTAAGGCTTATGGGGTGCAAGCAACTAATGATACTATAAAAACTATTTTCAATTATGTTTTTACTCCAAGACCAAAACCTTACAATCCTGAAGCTACTGTTGATGATATATTTTTCCGTCCACAAATAGAATTAAAAGATATTGAATATTATAATGATTTTATTTTAGATAGCGGACATATTATCCATCCAACTAAACAAATACACGGTAGAATAGAAACTACTGGATTTATTATTGATAATAAATTTGCCTATGCTACTGATTTTGTATCATTACCACAAGAGACCATAGAAAAGTATAAAAATTTAGATTTAATCGTAGTATCGGCTTTTACTACTAAAAATCATAGTTCACATATGAAGTTAGAAAATATTTTAGAATTACTAGAGTATATTAAACCTAAACAGGCAATTTTAACTCATATGGGAGCAACTATGGACTATGATACTTTGATAAACACTTTACCAAAAAATATAATCCCAGCATACGATGGTTTAAAAATTACAATTGGTTAATTGCATTTATAATAACTCCTTATATGTTATTGTTGTCGCATAATTTATATTATGAGAAATGAGCTTGGTCTTAAATATTGTAAGTGTTTGCGACCCCTATCTCTACAAACAGAAATCAAAGATGTACTTTTTAACAGCTTTAATTTCACCATTTAATGCAATAAAAACCAAATAAAGATTTGTGTTTGTTAAATATTAATGATATAATCCAACATGTTGAAAAAAATTTGTAAAACAGGACTTTAACAATGAGCAATAATAATATAATTATAGAACAGGAAAGCCTTGATTTAGATGAGAAAAAACGCTCTCTAATTCGTGATTTAGAAGCTCTAAAATCAAGAGTGGAAAATGAGATTCCTACTGAAATTCCAGTGGCTACTGCCCCTGCTACTTATGATACAAACAATAAAACCTTTGATTCTTCTATGCAATCGCAAATGATTGTTCCACCATCATCATTGGTTCAAGATTCTTATTCTTTTAGTGCGAAAAAAGAGCTTTCTCAATCTTTTGCCTTGAAAGTTATAGGTTTAACTTTAATTGTTGTAGCAGCAATTATGAGTTATTTTTTATTTAATCCTAATTATTTAAATATTAATAGCTTAAGTGCATCATCAATTTTCTTTTTAGTATTACCTTTAATATTAATATTGGTTTTAATTGTTTATATTCTACTAATAGAAAGACACCATGCTAAAAAAGCTTCAGAACATAGAAATTTATCTTTAAAACACTCTCTTTTAGATGTTTATTTAAGAGAAATTCCTAAAAATGATTCTGACAATATAAAAGTTGAATTAGCAAAATATTTATTTACAAATATTAGTAAAGATAACAAAACTAATTAGTTTTGTTATCTTAATAAAATAAAAAGAGATGAGACAAATAGTTTCATCTCTTTTTTTTATACTATTAAAACCTTGCTTATTTA
>JAIRQL010000003.1 GCA_031256515.1 Alphaproteobacteria bacterium | reverse complement strand
ACAAGTACCTAGAATTTTAGCAGAATCAGGTGTTAGATTTTTAGTAGTTGAAGCCCTACCTTCTTCTAAAATTGATGGTGTATCATTTTGGTTAAATAATGAATATCCAGTAATTGCATTAACAATGAGATTTGATAGGATTGATAATTTTTGCTTTGTTTTGAGACATGAATGTGAACATATTTTAAGAGAAGACGGTAGAAATCAAGAGTTTGGTATTAATATTGATATAGAAATGGAAAAAAGGGATTTAAATATTTCAGAAATAGAAAATTTAGCAAACTTAGCAGCTTCTGATTTTTGTGTTCCAGAGAGATTAATGGAGACTTTTATTGCAAGAAAAGAACCTTTGTTTGATCAAAATTCTCTTTTAGGATTTGCTAGAACTATAGGAGTGCATCCAGGTGTTGTTGTTGGTCAGCTTCAAAAAAAGACTGGAAGATATAATTTGTTTAGAAATTATTTAGTAAAAATTAAGGATTATATTATTCCAAATGCTTATGTTGATGGTTGGGGTAATGTATTTCCAATAGATAAATAAAAATATTAAAATAAGAGGTAAAATGAGTAGACAAAAAGATGATGTTAAACTAATTGAGTTATATAAGGAAAAAACAGGGGAAACCTTAGTAGATATGAAAGAGGTAGCTTTATGGGCTATAGAAAAAGGACATAGAAAGAAACCAGTACCTAAATCTCCAGAGGAGATATTGGCTTCCCAGCTTGCAGATTCTATAAGACAGGAAACCAAAAAAGACAATAATACAGGAGATGAATATAGAGTGTATCATGCTGTTCCATCAAGCTCACAAGGGAAACAGCATACATTATGGGTTAATATAAAAAATGCTACAAGATCTCAAATGCAAAAATCGCTAACAAATCGTAGAAATCAAATAATTGGTGATGCTACACAACTATCAATAGACGCTGATTATTGGAATAAGATTAATCCAAAGGAAAAACCTATTCAAATAGAACTTGATTTTTCGCTTGATGTTGAATGGAATAGAAATGCAGATAAGATAAAAAAGGAGAAAGCTTAATTAAAGTAAGATTTTTATAGATAAGTTAGTATATTTCGTATACAACAATTTTAAGTAGAATTTTTATGAAATATATAAGCCTAATATTTGTAATATTTTTTATGATAACCTCAATAGGTTTTTCTCATTCTGGGAATACTGATAGCAATGGTTGCCATACTAATAAGAAAACAGGGCAATATCATTGTCATGGTAAAAAGAGGTAGTTTTTACTACATCTTTTAAGTAATAAGAAAACTACCTTTTTTACTTTCTTTCTTATATTAACCTTAACCTATTTTTCTTTTAATTACATTTAAAACCCATAAGTTAAATATAAATTATAAGTAGTAAAGCCAGTTGCTTTAACGGTATTATTTCCAAAATTAGCAAATTTAAATTCTGTTTGCGAGGTATAAACATAATGTACCCCAGTTCCTATAGCAAAAGAATCTGTTAAATAATAATTTCCCACTATTCCAACCTTAGTAGCTAAACTTGTGGCTGATTGTTTTTCTTCAATACTTTTATTACTACCTTCAATTAATCCAATATCTAATTCTTGATAATTGGCACCAATTCCTCCTTGTATTGCCAAGACGACATCTTTTCCTTGATAAATATCGTAATTAGCTAAAAACATAGCTGTATAAAGGTTAGAAGAAATAGTTTTTTGATAAGCTATAGGTTTAGAATTTCCACTATTTGTATTACCAAAATTAGGGTCAGGAAATAAGTTATTACAATAGCTACTATTATAAAAATTAGAACAATCTATTTTACCATTATTACAATTTCCTGGATTAGTAGCACAATAGCCTGAATCGGAAACATATCCATAATCATCACATATATTATTAAAAACATTATCATTAAGATATTGGCAAGTATTAGAATCTACATATGAGCGATTTTTATTATTTTTAATATTACTATCCGCATATTTTGTATACTTAGCATTGTTATTTACAAATATACCTACATCTACACCTAGAGATAGTCTGTTTATTCTTCTTAAATACGATAAGCTAAAGTTGTTTTTTGTCTTAAGTTTCTGAGCTTCATCATAGTTACGATTATCTACATTAGATATTTCTTGATTGCCATATACACCCCCAACACCAATAGTTATAGTATTTTTCTTAATATTATTATAATATTGTAAAACATCTTGTGGCAGTTGCATAGCTGGAGTATCTGTTATTTCATCTGCCATGAGGTTAAAGCTAAATAGCAGTAAAAATAAGAGAAAGAGAATTTTACTTTTCATAATAAATCCTTTATATTTAGTATAGTAATTAATAATATACTAGCCTAGTTTTAATTATAAATAAAGGAAGAACATTTATTCTAAAAAACTTATAAAACCATGATACAATCACTTAACCACAAAAGTTTTATAATCTTATTATTACTGCTAGTTTTAGCAGGATGTTCTAGTGCTTCGCAAAAAAGGAATGCGGTAGTGCAAACGGCTTTAAAAGAAGTTGGTACTCCTTATAAATCTGGGGGATATAAGCATACCACAGGTTTTGATTGCTCGGGGCTTGTGTATCATGCTTATAAAACTAACGGCTATCAAATTCCTAGAACTACCGAAAAACAATATGAATATGGTAGCAAAGTGTGGCTAGCCAGAAAACCTGGTGATTTATTATTTTTTAATACAGCTTGGCATTGGTGGAGTATCCCAAGTTGGTTTAGAGTAAATCATGTGGGGATATACATCGGCGACGGTAAAATGGTTCATGCTCCAAGTAGTGGTGGTAAAGTCCATGTGGTAAACAATGTATTTAATAATCCTTATTGGCAAGATAGGTATAAAAAAACTAAAAGAATTATTTAGCTTTACAAAAATAATGATTTTAATTAATCTAATAGGCTTCTATTAAAAAATTAAACTATAGAGGGATATATGAAAAATTTTATTCAAAATTTAAATAAAGCCGAAATTCATCTCCATATTGAAGGAACATTAGAGCCTAAAATGTTGCTTAGCTTGGCTAAAAGCAATCAGGTAAAAATTCCTTATTCTTCTATAGAGGAAGTACAAAATGCCTATAAATTTTCTAACCTGCAATCTTTTTTAAATCTTTACTATCAAGGTTTAGCAGTTTTGCAAACCGAAGAAGATTTCTACAACCTTATGTATAGCTATTTACAAAAGGCTCATCTGCAAAATGTAAAAGTCGCAGAGATATTTTTTGACCCGCAAGCTCATACTTCTCGCTTAATTGCTTGGCAAACCTTTATGAATGGCTTTAAAAAAGCTATGATAGATGCTAAAGCTAATCTTGGAATAAACTCTCATTTAATTATGTGCTTTTTAAGGCATTTGCCAGAAAAAGATGCTTTAAAAACCCTAGAGGAATCCTTAGATTATCGCAACGATATTATCGGAGTAGGGCTAGATTCCAGCGAATTAGGTAATCCTCCAGAACTCTTTAAAACTGTTTTTAAACAAGCTAAAGATTACAACTTTAAACTTGTAGCACATGCTGGCGAAGAAGCTGATCATACCTATATTTGGCAAGCTATAGATATTCTAGGAGTTGATAGGGTTGACCATGGCAATTGGGCGATAAAAGATAAAGAGCTTATGCAAAGGCTAGCCAAAGATAAAATTCCCTTAACCATGTGTCCGCTTTCTAACGAATATTTAAAAACTTTTAAGGTGCAAAAAGATAGCTATCCCTTACAAACATTCTTAGATTATGGTATCATTGCCACTATAAATTCAGACGATCCTGCTTATTTTGGAGGCTATATTAATGAGAACTTTGAGTTTATCCAAAAACAGCTAAATTTAAAAGAAGATACTCTAAAACTCTTAGCCAATAACTCTTTGCAGGCAGTTTTAAGATAATTACAACATGTTATGTTTTATAACATATAAGATTGACAATTAACAAAATGTAATATATACTTATTACCATAATTATGCTAGTGGCATATAATTGTTGTTTAATAGGTAATAGGGGAAAAGAGTATGAATGGTGATACTAGAAAGACGGTTGTGGGAGCAATCTCGTTAATTTTTGCAATACTATTTTTTAGTGGTTGGTTGCAAGATTTATGGGGCGGAATTTTTGATTTTAATAAATTAGCTGGAACTTTTCCAGCATGGTTTCAATCTCATACTAATGGAACAGGAGCAAAAGGCGGTTTTCTTTTTGCATTAACCCTTGTGCCTTCGGTTATGTTAGCTTTGGGTATGGTAGCAGTGTTTGAAAAATATGGTGCATTATTTGCAGCAACAAAGTTGTTAAATCCTATTTTAAAACCATTAATGGGAATTTCAGGAAGTACAGCAATATCTTTAATTGCAAGTTTACAAAGTACCGATGCAGGAGCTTCTACTGCTAAAATTCTTAAAGACGAAAATAAAATTACTGATAAAGAATTACTTATTTTTGCTGCTTTCCAATTTTCAGCAGGAGCAATGGTAACTAACTTTTTATCTTCTATGGCTCCACTTTTTGTAGCAATAGTAGACCCAACCTCAGGTAAGGGTATTCCAACAAGTAT
>JAIRQL010000094.1 GCA_031256515.1 Alphaproteobacteria bacterium | reverse complement strand
CACTTTCTATAATGGGTTTAATAATAATTTATTTAACAGCTCATATTTATTATTCGTTTTTTAATACTAAATTAATGATTCCCGTTATAGCTATAGTCCTTACTATTATATTTTTTGGCATGCTGTGGCTAAGAAACATTTCTATTACCATGCCTTTTTATGTGTTTAAGGTTATCCAATTTGGTACTTACTTTGCTTTAGGAGTAATGTTTTATATGGCTACATTATACTTACTTAGCGATATTTTACGAATTTTTGTAAAATTTAATCATAGAACAGTAGGAATTATCGTAGTTTCGTTAAGTGTTGTTATCGCCTTTTTAGGATATATAAATACCAGAATAATTAGAAATGTAGAATATAGTGTATATACCAATAAAATTACCCAGCCTTTAAAAGTAGTATTAGTGTCGGATCTTCATATAGGTAGTAGTGATATGACCCTTGCGAAGTTTAAAAGAATGATTCAGCAAATTAATTCACAAAATGCAGATTTCGTTATCCTAGCAGGTGATTTACTTGACGATGCTTCGGTACAATTTCAAGAATTAGGCTATGGAGAACTATTTAAACAAATTAAAGCTAAACAAGGTGTTTATGCTACTATCGGAAATCATGAAAACTATAGAGGCAATGTAAATTCTGTTAAAACAAAATTTATCTATAGTGGTTTAAATCTTTTAGATGATTCGCAAGTAGCTTTTCCAAAGTATAATCTTAACCTAGTAGGTATTACCGATATAGGTAGAAGTGGTAATAAACCGAAACAAGCTAAAGATTTTAATCTATCTGAGGATAAATTTAATTTAATCGTAGAGCATAATCCTAGCAGATTTGGTGATAACCATAAAGATAATATAGATTTACAACTCTCAGGGCATACTCATGGTGGACAAATGATTCAAGGTTATATCTTAGAACAGTTTGTTTATGATAAAGCATGGGGTAAGTTAGATGTAGATAACTCAACCCTTATTACCAGTAGTGGGGTAGGTTCATGGGGACCACCAATTAGAGATATAACTTATCCCGAAATTGTTGTAATAAATATTATACCACAAGCAAAGGAATAACAATGAAAAAAGCGGTATATCCTGGTTCGTTTGATCCAATTACCTTAGGGCATTTAGATATTATAAAAAGATCGCTAAAACTAACCGATAACTTAATTGTAGCAGTTGGGGTTAATGATGAAAAGTCTTGCATGTTTTCAATGGAGCAAAGGGTGGCTTTAATAGAATCTTCAATTAAAGAAGTATTAAGCGAAGATTTAGTTAAGAGAATCACCGTTATTACAACTAAAGGCTTGTTGGTAGATTTCTTAAGAGATAATGATGTTAGTGTAATTATCAGAGGGATTCGTATTTTTTCTGATTTTGATTATGAGTTTAACCTAGCAGGGATTAACTCTAAGCTATATCCAGATAGTGAAACCATATTTTTAACTACCTCTGAGAATAAACAGTTTATTTCTTCAAGATTTGTTAAAGAAATTGCCAAATATAAGGGAGATATTTCTAGCTTTGTTTCTAAAAGTGTAAAACAAGCATTTGCGGATATGAATAAATAAAAGGATACATTTATCTTGTATAACATTTATAAGGCTTTGATAGGTGTTTTATAAAAATATAAAAAAAATTCGTTTTTTATGAAAAAATAACTTGCATTATTACAATAATAAATATATTATAAACAAGTTGATTAGTTAAATATCTTTGAGTACGTAGCTCAGTCGGTAGAGCATATGACTTTTAATCAGAGGGTCGATGGTTCGAATCCATCCGTACTCACCATTCAAATCTCTTTTAATCTTTTAGTTTCTAGTTATTTAATTTTTTTTACTTTGTTTTTCTGTTGCATTAATTTTATGGCAGAATTTCTTCATAATAAAAATATTATCTATAATACATTATATTTACATAATAAAAAACTCTGTGAATAATAAGCTAATACAGGGCATGGATAAAATATTGCCTAGTTTATCTACATTACTACAATCACTACTAGAAAATAAAATATTATTCAATTATAAGTAGAAATAAAAAATGAATTGTGTTATAATTAAGTTATTAAACAAGAAAAAATGATTATAAGTGTTTTATATGGATAATGATATAGGTATAGAATATGTTATAACATTAAAAAATTGTTTAGTTGTGAAATAGGTAAAAAGGAATAAGGCAATTTTACGAATATACTGTCCTAACTATTAAGAACAATATATAGAGGAAGGGCTATAAATAAAGAAACAAAGTAAATAAACTAGCCTCAATAAAACTTATATGATCTTCTACTCAAAGCCTCTTACTCCAAGAGGCTTTTTTTTATTAATAAAGAGTGATAATTGTTGTATATTATAGAATATAACTTAAAAGTAATTAAGTTATATTCTATAATAGAAAATAGTCAAAAGAGGAGAATAAAATGAAAAGATTATCGGTAATATTGTTAGTGGCATTAATGTTAAGTCCTAGTTTAGGATTAGCAAAGGTAATAAAGTTAGGAGAAGATACATTTGTTAATGAATCCGCAATTATAGAATTAAACTCTAAAGAGAATAGCTGTTCAATTTCTTATTTATATGGTGGTAATGTAAAAAGTTTTAATTTAGAAATGAGTTGTAAAGATTTTTTAAATCAAGCAGGCATTGAAATTTTAAATGAAAAATAGAAAATTATACTGAGTCTTTAAATTATTACTCCTATTTATAGACGAATACTTTCTTTTGATAGTGAAATAAAAAGAGAAGAAATATTACAAAATTAGATAAATTAGAAGATAGAGATAGAAGTTATATTATTAATAAAGCAGTTAAAAATTATATAGAACATCAAACCTGTATAGTAGAATAAATCCATGCAGGATTAAAAGATATTCAAGAGAGTAATGTTTATTCGGAAGAAGACGTTTTTAGTTTTTTAGATAAAGAAAATACAGCAAAATAATTAAAATGATAGCTGTTTATTCTAAAAAAGCAAAAATATCAATTAGAAATATTTATAATTTTATCAGTCAAGATAATGTAAAAGTAGCTATTAATCAGACTGAGAAAATTACGACAAAGTATAAAGATAATAAAAAATAACCCCTATATTGGAGTTATTGGTCGTGTAGAAAATACAAGAGAGTTTTTTATTCCTAATACTAATTATTTTGTAATATATACTATTATTGATGATACTCTTAATATTGCTAGTTTCATCTCAATCTCACTCCGTATCTTCAAATTATATCACTTAGGAAATCTTGGAAAAAACAGTATACAGCTATACCAGCAAATTAGAGTAGTTGTAGAGTTATTTGTCATTTTTTAAGCTCCTTTATACTATTTATTAGAGTATTCTTATAATAAACACTTTCACATTCAGTATTTTGAGATATTAAGTTGCCATTAATTTGAATATTGTGGAAATAAGTGTTTTTTATTTTTGAATCTATAAATGATATATTTTCAAACCATATATTTTTAAAATTACAATCCTCAAAGATGGAGTCTTTAAATTCCCAGTTTTGCATATTTATTATTATTTTGGGTGCAATAAAATCAATACCTAAGAATCTTCCACCTGTAAAATTATGAGGGTAGTCTGAAAAAAGATTACCATTTTCAATTAAAAATGAATTTACGAGTGCTTGAATGTGATTTTTATTATAAGGGTTTTTATTAGATTCATCAACAATATCTTTACATGACCTATTGTTAATATATTCTTTGTTTCTTTCATTTCTCTTAGCCATACATATATAATCATTAAAAGATAGACCCTCTGCTTCATCCTCTATTGGAGCATAGGAATCTACAGGAGAGTTATCTTTTCCATTAGAACTTCTGTATGAATCAGGATAAAATAGTAAGAATAAAATTATAGGGCTTAATGATATATAAAGTTTAAAAGCAATGTTAAAATCAGATTGAATTGTTAAAACTACAATCACAGCTAAAAATATAATAAAAATAAAAAATATGAATGGATGTTTTTTGATATATCTATCAATTAATTTATTAATGACAATACCAAATATATCGCCAATTTGTCTACCAATAAAAGAAGCAATTATAGCACCAAATAATCCACCAATTTTTCTACCAAGTCCACCACCATATAATACATTACCAATTATAGCACCAGTTATAATAATAAGTATAATAGCAGTAAAAATACCAATCATATTACCAAAGTTATTTACTATACTACTAAGGTAAATACCAATGAAAATGCCAATTATAAAACCAAAAATACCAAAAATTACAATGCCGAGTTTACTACCAATAATAATATTTCCAATTATGCCACCAATAATACAAGAACCAATACTACTAATAGCAGTACAAGTTATAATAAAAAATATAATACGATTGTTTTTTATATATTCTTTGATAATATATTCTATATTATCAAAACTATTTTTTAACATTTTATTGCCTCTTTCGTATTAAAGATATTTATTATTATATAAAACTACTTCCCTACACCAATCCCAATTTAGGGTTTGGTTTTTTCTAGGTTATCTACTACTTAGCATAAGAAATCTATTCCTACTTAAACTTACTTTTAAGCTGATACAAAGTTCCATTTTTGCCATTTCTAACAGGATAGCTATACTTTAAGCCACCATATTTTAAATCGCAAATTTTCCAAGAATCATATACTTTTTTTAAAGTTTGATTGCCAGTTTTAGATACGAATAAATATAAATCCGTTTTACGGAGTCTTTTATTAGCATGATTTTTATGATATTTATCTGTTTTTAACTTCCAATAAAGTTTAGTATAAGTTCTACTCATTGATTTACATTTAAATAATATAAGTTTAAAAAAAGTATGGGGGAGAGATTTATTAATACTCCTTCCCCCATATTTTTAGTTAGGCAATTATTTAGTTTTTATAACAATCATTTTATGGTTAGTCATTTCTTTCATGGCATGCCCGATACCGCCGATGCCATAGCCGGCTGATCTTCTACCGGCAAAAGGCATCCAATCTACACGGAAAGCAGTATGATCGTTTACAATTACCGCTGCTGCTTCAAACTCTTTATAGGCTTTAGTAATAACATTAATATTATTGCTAAATATTGCTGATTGGAAAGGCATATCCAATGAATTCGCCCAAGTTAAAGCATCATCCATATCTTTGTAAGCATATAAGCATAATACTGGACCAAAAGTTTCTTCCACAGATACTTTTGATTTTTTTGAAGGTTCTAATAATAATGTAGGTTCAAATAAAGTTGTGGATATTCTTTTGCCACCTACTAATAACTTAGCACCCTCAGCTATAGCTTCATTAACCCAAGATTCTACTCTGCTGGCTTCTTTTTCAGTAATTAAAGGACCAACCTCAGTTTCAGGTAAAGTAGGATCACCAACATTAAGTTTAGAAACTGCCGCTGTAATTTTTTTAGACATTTCAATAATTATATCCTCATGGATATAAACTCTTTTGGTAGAAATACAAACTTGTCCTGCATGATAATAAGCCCCTTTAACGATACTAGCTACAACTTCGTCCATATTATCAATATTTTTATCAACAATAACCGGAGCAACTCCACCATGCTCTAAAGCATATCTTGTGCCAGGATATAATTTGTTTCTTAAATACCAGCCAACTTTAGCCGATCCAATAAAGCTAAAGAAAGAAATCCGTGAGTCGCTTACTAAAAATTCGGCTACATCAATACTACAAGGAGCAAATACACACAGAGCTTTATCTAATCCAGCTTTATGAACTAAATTTACAAATTTTTCACAGGTTAAGGCTGTAGAGCTAGCTGGTTTAACAATAACAGGGCAGCCAACAGCAATAGCTGGCACAACCTGATGAACTATTAAATTAAGTGGATGATTAAAGGCACTAATGGCTAATACTACCCCAATTGGTTCACGGGTGGTAAAAGCTAATCTATTTTCAGAAGCCTTAGTATAGCCCATAGGGATTTCTTCGCCAGCCAAACCGTGCATCATTTCTTTAATAGCTAAACGAATGCCATCAATGGCTCTATTTACTTCAACCTTAGCATCTATTAAAGGCTTACCACCTTCTTTAGCAATTAATAAAGCAAATTCTTTAGATTCTTGCGAAACTAAAGTCGCTAATCTTTCTAAAATAGCTATTCTTTCATAATGAGGAAGAGCCTTAGATTTATCACGAGATAGTTCATAGGCTTTAGCTAAAGCCGTATTAGCTTCATCTTGTGTAAGTTTTTTTACTGTCCCCACGACAGAATTATCAAAGGGCGATTGGATAGTAATACTCATTTAATCCTTCCTTATTTTTAATATACACCTTAGATATTAAAATAATTTAATTAAGCATAAGTTAATTTTATTTTAGATTGTAGCTTTGTTTTTCAATTCATCTAATAATACTTTTTTATTTTCAGAGTAATCAATTGGCATATCAATTAAATGCACCCCACCAGATTTAAAACAACTTTCTAATGTTGGAATTAACTCTTCGGTTTTAGAAAGTCTAATACCGTTAGCTCCATAAGCATTAGCATATTTAACAAAATCAGGATTATTAAAAGTTAAGCCGAAGTCTTGTAATTTCATGCCTGCTTGTTTCCACCTAATCATACCGTAGCCACTATCATTTAAAATCATAACTACTAAGTTTAGATTTAATCTGATGGCTGTTTCTAATTCTTGGGAGTTCATCATAAAGCCACCATCGCCTACCACTGCTAAAACCTTTTTGTTAGGATAAAGCCTAGCAACTTCCATAGCCGAAGGTAAACCTGCCCCCATTGTAGCCAAAGCATTATCTAAAAGTAGTGAATTAGGATGTAAACACTGATAATTCCTAGCAAACCATAGCTTATACATACCGTTATCTAAAGCCACATAGCCATCAGCCATAACTTTATTTATATCTCTTACTAATTTTTGCGGTTTAATAGGGAAAGAATTATCATTATCAAGTTTAGCAATATGATTCAACAAGAAATCTCTAACCTTATAGGCATAAGAAAAATCTTGCGAGCATTCTCCTAAAGATTTCCCTAATATATCTAAAGTAGCACCTATATCACCTAAAACCTCAAGAGTTGGAAAGTATACATTATCAAGAATTGCCGAAGAATAGTTAATATGAATTACTTTAGCTGAATCTTTTTCCATAAAAAAGCCTGGCTTTTCTATAACATCATTACCAATACTTAAAATTAAATCGGCTTTTTTTATTGCTTCGTGAAGATAATCACCAGCCGATAAAGCCGCCGTACCAATAAACTGTGGGTTGTTTTCAGCAACTGCTCCCTTACCCATTTGAGTATTAAAAAACGGTAATTTTGTAGTATTAATAAATTGGGTAATTTTTGCCGATAGGTTGTTTCTACTGCCAGCATTACCAATTAATACTAAAGGAAATTTGGCATTTTTAATCATTGCCACAGCTTTTTCAAGAGCATGAGGATTAGCAATAGGATAGGATGTTTCTAATTTTGGTAATAAGGTAGGAGTATCTGCTTCAACTTTTTGAGCAGAAATATCTTCTGGAAACTCTATATGGACACAACCTGGTTTTTCCTCTTTAGCAATTTTTACCGCTTCTGCTACGGTACTGCTAACCATAGCTACATCTATAATTTGTTTAGAGTATTTACAAAGTGGTTTCATCATTGCTACCACATCTATAATTTGAAATCTACCTTGCTTAGATTTTTTAATCGGTTTTTGTCCAGTAATTAAAAGTATTGGAAAGCCACCTAAATTAGCATAAGCAGCAGAAGTGGTAAAATTAGTTGCACCTGGTCCTAAGGTAGAAATAGCTACTCCAATTTTCCCTGTCATTCTACCGTAAGTAGCTGCCATAAATGCTGCTCCTTGTTCATGGCGAGTTAAAATTAATTTAATGCTTGATTTTCTTAGAGCTTCAAGGAGATCTAAATTTTCTTCTCCAGGAATCCCATAAACAATCTCAATACCTTCTTGTTCTAATGCTTTTACTAATAAATCTGATGCATTCATATATAAGTTCCTCTCAAAAAAATGTAATCTTTAAGTTCTATTATATACAAAACTTAAAAGATTACACCTACTTTAATTATTATTTAAAGTCATTAAATTTTGCATTTAAAGCATTTTCTATTCTTTTTAAAGCAATAGCATAAGCTGCAGAACGGCAACTAACATTGTTTTTATTTTTAAGTTCCCAAACATTGTTAAAGGCTTTAGTCATGATTTTGATTAATTTTTCTTTAACTTCCGCTTCATCCCAATAATAACAAGATAAATTCTGCAACCATTCAAAATAACTAACTACCACACCACCAGCATTTACAAGAACATCAGGCAGAATTACTATTCCTTTTTGTTCTAAAATAGGATTAACCTCAGGTTGTAAAGGACCATTAGCTACTTCTACGATATATTTTGCTTTAATTTTGTCAACATTTTTTGTAGTTATTACATTTTCTATAGCGGCAGGTAATAAAATATCTACATTTAATTCTAAAAGTTCAGCATTGCTAATAACTTTTGCTCCACTTGACATACTATAAATTTCACTTGTTGCTATACTAGTGCCTTTTTTTGCCTTTGCAAGAGCCTCGTAAATAGCTGGGATATTTAAACCATTTTCACAATATATAGCTCCATCAACATCAGATATAGCTAAAACTTTATAACCTTCTTCATTTAAAAATTTAGTTAAGTAATAGCCAACATTACCTAATCCTTGTACGGCTACAGTAGTTTCTTTGGGAGATTTTCCAATTTTTTCGCTTAATAATTTAGTTGTAATATAAGCACCAAATCCAGTAGCTTCGGTTCTAAATAAACTTCCTCCTAATGGAATAGGCTTACCAGTAAATGTACCTGGAGATTTTACACGGTTAATAGTATCATATTCATCAGACATACAAGCCATAACTGTAGGATTAGTTCCGACATCGGGTGCAGGAATATCAGTTTTTTCGCCAATGGCATCGTAAATAGCTCTTACATAGGCTCTTGAAACTCTTTCTAATTCCCCTGTTGATAAAGCTCTTGAGTCAACAATAACTCCACCCTTACCACCACCGTAAGCAAGACCAACTAGAGAGTTTTTCACCATCATCCATAAGCCTAAACTATTTACTTCCTTGGCATTAACATCTTGATGAAATCTAATTCCGCCTTTTGCTGGTCCTAAAATAGTGCTATATCTTGATCTGAATCCTTTAAAAATTCTTATTTTGCCATCATCCATTTTAACAGGAAAACTAACCGAAGTTAAAAGTTCTGGTTGGCTTAGATAGTTTAGAACATTAGGATTAATTCCCGATTCTTTGCCTAATTTGTTTAAAAGATTAACAGTATCTTGAAAAATATTCTCAGACATTCTTTTATTCTCCGTTTGGAAAGTTTAAGTTTACAACAATATGGGCTTTATATAACCCTCTCAATATTAAGTAATATATATCTTTATAAAACATAAGTCAACATAATTAATAAGTAGGTTGCTTTTTTTTAAATCATTTGATAATATCTTTTCATGATTATTTAGAGGCTATATAATGACAAAAAAAGTTATAATCGCACTAATACTTGCAGTTTTAGCAAGTGCATTATTAATTTTTATTAAAGACAGTTATCCAACGGTTTATAGCTTTAGTATTGCTGTGGTTAATATGGTTGGGACAATATTTTTAAGATTGTTAAAATTAGTTATTGTGCCAATTGTAATATTCTCTTTAATGAATGGTATTGTAAATTTAAGTGATGTTTCAGCATTAAAATCTTTAGGATTAAAAACCATAGGGATATTCTTGGTAACAATGTCGGCAGCCTTGTTTTTATCTATCTCTATAAGTTATAATTTAGGAGCAGGAAGATCTTATAGTTCTGAACAATTTCATGCGGTAGCAAAAGCAGTAACCAATAGCAATACACCATCTTTAAGCGAAAATGTAGTTAGTTTGTTTCCTGATAATATAATATCGCCAATGTTAAATAATAATAT
>JAIRQL010000078.1 GCA_031256515.1 Alphaproteobacteria bacterium | reverse complement strand
TTATCACAGAGTTATTAACAACACGCTTTGATAACTCTACGAGTTAACCACATTACCACAATCTCTATTATTAATAATAAAAAATACTAAAAAATTATTATTATAATCTTTTTTTTGCCACACTTTAGCCACATACTTTTTCACTAATTTATATTAGAAAAAAAATATATTAACTAATAGGTTTTTATTATATTTTTAAATTCTATTAAACTATATACATATTAATATTTCTACATAATATATCTTTTAAATAGAATTTGTTTATAGATTTTACATTTCATTCCTTTATATAAAAGATAAATATCTTATATGATTTTATATATTAAAAAATATATTTGTTTTTGCAATATATTTTATATTTACTATTTATTAATAATTATATATAATAATATTATCTATAAAGATTTATTAATATTTTTTAAATTGAAATATAAAATCTATAATATAAATGTGAGAAAATATAATGACAAATAGAAGAATAATATTTTTTGTAAATCAAAAAGGAGGAAGTGGAAAAAGTACATTAGCTTTTAATGTAGCTATAGCTATTTCTAAGAACCAAAATTATAAAGTTGCATTAATTGATACAGACCCACAATGCAGTTTATATTCTATAATGGAAAAAAGAGAAGAAAATAATATTAAAAGTAATTTATATTTTGCTACATCTTTTCTAAATACTTTATCTGCTGAATTAAAAAAGTGTAATGATATGGATTACATTATAGTAGATACTCAAGGTTCAGCTAGTGGAGATATAATTCAAACTTGTAAAAATCTTAATGCTAAAGTTATTGTTCCTATGCTTCCTAATTTCTTGGATATTGAGGCAACTAATCCCCTATTAGAAATTTTAATAGAGAATCACATAGAATTTAAGGTATTATTAAATGGAATCCACCACAGTGGAACTAACCAAGTAAAATTTTTAAAAGAAAGCCTAAAAGAAGATAATATAAATACTTTTGATAATTACTTAATTTTTAGAAGTATTTATAAAAAACCTTTTTTTGAAGGCTTGTCTGTAGTAGAAATAGAAGATAATGTACCTGTGGAATTCAATAATTTTATGACAGAAACAATTAACTGGAAATAAAACCTATGAATGCAAAGCCTAATCCTTATAGAAAATCATTTAATACTTCTAATAATACTTCTGATATTGAAAATAATAACTCTTCAGTATCAGAAGAATTAGATACTGATAATGAAAACATTAAAGAATTAATAGATTCTTTAAAAAAAACTAAACCAAATTCTAAAACATATTCTTTTTATTTAGAAACTAATTTAGTTGAAAAAATTGAAAAACTCTCTAAGGAAACAAAGACTTCTACATCTTCTATCTTAAACAAAATCTTACATAGATTTTTTGATAAATAAAAAGGTTAAACATGAGTGATGATAAAAAATCTTATACTCCAAAAGAAGTGGAATATATTACTAATATAGGCTATCGTACTGTTTTAGCTGACATTAAAAATAAAAAGCTAATAGCTACAAAAGAAAAACTAAGCTACAAAATATACGAAGATGATTTAGCAAATTATTTAGCTAATAAAAATAATACTGATAAAGAACTAGTAATTAGTTTTAAAGGAAATATTCCCAATACAAAATTAAAAGAAATAACAGAAGAATTAATAGAAACTTTTAACACTATAAAAGAAAAACATAATATCTATTTATCCTTAAATATTGAAACAAAATAAATATTGTCAATGTTTTTATACCATTATACAATTTCTTTGACTATCTTATACAAAAATTAAAAGGACAAATAAAATGAAAAAATACTTATTATTAGCTATTTTATTATTAAATGTTGGTTGTGCGGCTTTAACGAATAATAATAAGCCTGAATTAAGAGATGATAGAGCTATAGCTAGTGCTTATATTAATAAAGTCATTGAACGATATAATAGGTATGAGTACGGTAATCTTCTTATGATAGTTAGTGTTGTTGGAACAGTTCCTGGACTCATCGGTGCATTATACGATATGGATAATAATAATTATTGGGTAGTTACTGATAAAGAAGGTTATGAGGCTTGGAAAGTGCAATATCTTGACCTTATTAAAAAAAGAAGAGAAGAATTATTAAACGGTAGTAAAAACTAACTATGTATTTAAAAGGACTCTTATAGAGTCCTTTTTTATTTTAATTACTTATTACTTGGGCTATTAAAGGAACTTGCTCTATCTAAAGCCTGTCCTTCTAAAATTAAAGCTAAAAGCCTTCTAATTTCTGTTAATTCTTTAAACTGACTTAAAGCTATTTCATTATTAACATATAATAAATTAGAAACTGATTGATTCGCCATCTGGTTTGTAAAATCCTCAATATCTTTTGTTCTATCTAAACTTCTAGTAACTAGTGCTGTTGTTAAAGAAGTAATATAATTATCTTCCCTTAGTTTATCTATATTAACTTGAACTTCTTTCCTTTTTTCAACAGAAAAACCATCTTTAAAAGAAAATATTAAAGAAACTTTATCTATAGGTAATGGTTCTTTACAAATATTAAATTTTAAATCTGGAAAATCCTTTAAAATAATGGCAGGTGGCATTACTCCACATTTTTTAG
>JAIRQL010000034.1 GCA_031256515.1 Alphaproteobacteria bacterium | reverse complement strand
TAAAATTAACATTAGCACCGGCTTTAAGTAAATATTTAATGATAGAATTATTAAGATAATTATAATAAGCACATAAATAAAATAGGGTAAATCCTAGATTATAATCATGAGATAAGGTTTTAACTGCATAACAATGTTTACTCAAAAGTAGATAAACAATAGATGAATCTACCTGTTCGTCAATAGCATAGCCAAGGAGAGTTTTACCTTCATCGTTTACATAATTATTAGGGGCAGGAGTACGATTAAGGATTGCTTCTAGTTTTTCTATGTTAGATTCTCTAACTGCTTTAAAAGCATTGGTTTTATAAGAAGATTCTTTAAATTCTTTAAACCAAATAACTAATAAAACTAAAGCACAAACAGAAGAAACTACTAATAAGCCTTTAACTGCTCCTGTGGATAATTGTAAATCAAGATTAAAGTAAATATCCAAAAAAATATATAAAAAGGGCAGAAACCAAAAAAAGGATAAGAAAGTTTTAACTATGTTATTATTCATTATAAAATACCCTTTATATATTTACACATGATTTTAGTTGCTTGGCATTTTCTTTCATCATTAAAAAATAGCTATCAGCTAAAGGTGAGGTTATTTTGCCAATAGGATTTAACTCCGCAGTTCTTATATGATTTTTTGCAATAAAATTATTTATGGTGCTATCTTCAAACTGCGGTTCTGTTAAAATACATACTATATTTTTTTGCTTAACATCTTCGCCAAGTTTAATAATATCTTGGACTCCTAAAGTTGTATCAATATCATGATGATGTTCATTTTCTTTAGTTATACTTCCTTGATAATATTTAAGCAAATTGTTATCTCTTATAAAATAGTTCCAAGCATTATGATACACCATAAAATTGTTTTTAACTAAAGATAAATCTACCTGCATTTCTTTTTTAAGCCCCTCAATTTTACTTGAGTATTTTAAAGCATTGCTCTGAAATATTTTAGCATTATTTGGGTCAATTTTTCCTAACTCAACAGCTAACACTTTAAGAATTTTTTGAGTCATAGTTGTATCTAGCCAAAAATGATAATCTTGCGATACTCCTAAGAGTTCGTCTAAATAGATAACTGTAGTTTTAGTAGTATCTATATTTGGAATAATTTCTTGTTCAAAATTTTTGCTAACTAAAATTAACACATCAGAATTTTTAATTGCTTGCATTTCTTTAACATTAATAGCTGAATCATGAGGGGAGACATTAGGATTAGCAAGAACCACATTAATTTCATTATCAGTATTTGAATTAAGCATAGAAACAAGCGAACCAATGGGAATAATGCCAGTTGTAATGGTTAAGGGCTGGGTTTTTGCATAGGCAATATTATTTATTGCTATTATGGCAATAATAACTATAATCTTATAGTAAAAAGAAAATTTGATATGTTTCATTGTTGCCTTTATAAAATACTAACTAATTAATTATATAAATAAAAATATTAACAAAAAGCTAATATATAGAGCCTAAGCAAAATTGCCAAAGTTTATAATAATTATTTTACTATTATTTTTTAATTTCTCAAGTTTATCCTTTGCTAATGAATTTGGAGATGAAGAAATGGTAGAAGAAACAACCCAAGTTAGCACAAGCAGTGATCCATTACTTTATTTTAATAAAGTAATGTTTCATACCTATAAAACAATGTATAGGTTTGGGGTTAAGTATGTGGCAATTGCTTATAATGCACTTCCTTTATATGCTAAAAATCGTCTTTTATATTTTTCTATCAATGTAAAAGAACCAACTAGTGCTTTAAATCATTTCTTACAATTACGAATAAACTCAGGGTTAGAATCCTCATTTAGGTTTGTAGTTAATTCTACATTAGGAGTTTTTGGAATGTGGGATGTTATGGGTGCACTTGGTATGCCTAAAAAAGATAACGACTTTGGAGCAACTTTATATTTTATGGGAGTTCCTGAGGGTCCTTACCTTATACTCTTTGGACCAAGTAATTTAAGAGATTCTATAGGAACAGCAACAGCTATGTATGCCGAGCAGTTTTATTTTCCACAACATGATACACTAGCTAAAACCAATATCCCTTTATGGGGAGGATCTGATGGCTTTGGTGTTAGTTCATCTACTGCGATTACGGTAGTTTTCTTTGCGGATTTTTATCGCCAAAATGAATCTTTATTAACCTCATCTTTTGATGAATATAGCCTAATAAAAGAGATGTTTACTAACACTCGTCGGATGGATCTCCAAAGAATTGCAGGGTATGATTAATTTTGTCAATTTGCTTGACAACTAATTATATTTAGTATATTATATATAGTATGAATTGCTTATTTGAGGATTCATATAGTTTATCTTGCTTATTAAAGGAGAAAAATCATGACTACTTATCTTTCATACCCAAATGCCGAAGGCGGAGAATTAAAAAGATACTTATCTTATGTATCTAAAGTTAAAAGTTTAACCTTAGAAGAAGAGCAATATCTAGCCAAAGACTGGTTTGAAAATAAAAATAAAGAATCTGCACAAAAATTAATCGTAAGCCACTTGCCTCTTGTGGTAAAAATGGCTTATTCGTATAAAGGCTATGGTCTTTCTATTATGGATTTAATTTCTGAGGGAACCATTGGCTTAATGAGATCTGTTGATAAATTTAACCCATATAATGGTAATAGATTATCTACTTATGCCATGTGGTGGATTAAGGCTTATATGACTGATTATATCTTAAATTCTTGGTCTTTAGTTAAAACTGGTACTTTACAAGGAAGAAAAAAATTATTCTTCTCTTTAAATAAAATTAAAACTAAATTAGGAATTTTTGGAGGCTCTTTATCTAAAGAAGAAGTATCAATTATTGCTAAGCAAACAAATACTTCAGAAAAAGATGTTGAGGATATTAACAGCATAATTTCTTCAAGAGATTTATATATTAGTGCTAAAACCTCAGAAGATAGTAATGCTTCGTCTTATGAAAATTATTTACCAAGCACTGAGGAAAACCCTGAAGAAACCTTTATTGCTAGCGAAGGTCAAAGAAATATTAAAAAAATGGTGAAAGCTGTTTTTAAAGTTTTAAACGACCGTGAAAAAGAAATTCTTACTAAAAGATATATTGTTGAAAAAACTCAATCTTTAGAAGAAATTGGTAAAACTTTAGGAATATCTCGTGAAAGAGTTCGCCAAATTGAAATGAAGGCTCTAGCTAAAGCTCGTGAGTTTTTAGGAAAATCTAATAGTTTGTCATTTGCATAGTTAAATCCTATTAAAAAAAGAGGAGCGAGACTTATTCTCGCTCTTTTTTGTATCTTCATAGAGCTAAGTACAATTGCTAAGTAAAACAGACTGATTCGCAACAAGCTAATTCAAAAGAAAATAAAGATTTTAATTTAGAGGAAATTTGTAGAGCTGTTATATACTATATATTTTATCTCTAATAACTATAAGGGGCTAGTTAAGAATTTTAAAAACTTTGATACGAATCCTAACAATAAAAATTTGTTAGAGCTTACAGTTTTCTTTATACATATCTTGAAAAACAGAACTTTATTGCAGAATTATAGACCCAATAGGTAATGATTTTGCAGAATATATAAGGTCTTGTAATAAAGAAGAAGATTTTTTTTACCTTAATGAAAAAAGTTGTTAAACTTTCTTAACGAGTCTTAAACTTATCAAACTCTAAAAGAGTATCAGGATCTATATTAAATTTATCACAAATAATATTAAGGTCTTTTAAAGAAAATTCTCTATCTCCTTGTTCTAATTCATCAATATCTTTCGGCTTTAAATTTAAAAGGTTTGAGATATTTGCTTCATGTAAGTTTTTTATACCTAAATGATGTTCTAAATTATGAACAATATGTAAATTAAGCTCTTTGTTCTTATTACGATTTTTTAATAAAGAATGCTTATTTTCTAGGCTATCCACTTTCTCACTCCCTATTATGTTTCTTCTTTTACTATCTTTATTGTATAACAACTTTAAATAGAGTGCAAATAAAAATGCTATAAAACAGATTATCTAGGGTTGCAGTTAAAAAAATTATATACTAAAAGACTTAAAAAAACTATCTCTTTTATATTTTCTGTTTTTATTAAGACTTTTTATTGCAACATTTTATGGTGCAACATAAGGCTAATGCTGGAACAAGAAATAAAATTACACCAAGTATATCTAATGCTCCTAGAAGATACATAATATATAAATTAGCAGATTCTAAAGTCATCCCTGGTAAAGCCCACATAAAATATTGAATTAGGTTTGTCATAACAAAAACCCAACATACAATAACAATCAGTATATTTATGAAAAAAGCCTTAAATAAAGTATTTCTTATAAGTTTTAATAGGTTTACATTTTCCATAGTTTGCTCCTTTTTATTATAATTCTACCATAGAAAGTGAATAACTACAATTAGAGATTGAACCTGATGTGAATAAAAAAATATAAAGAACTAAGCAACAATAATTATGAAAAAAAGAGGAAGATACTTAAAGAATAAATTTTAGTTTGTGGCTCCGGCAGTAGGACTCGAACCTACGACCAAATGATTAACAGTCACCTACTCTACCAACTGAGCTATGCCGGAATAACCAGAACCACAATTATGAATATACATCTACTTTTTTTTTCTGTCAAGAATTTATTAAATAATTATTATAGAGATGGATTATAAGGCTTTTGAGCTAGCTTTTTGTGATAGATACACGAATCATAATTATATAAACAATAGAATCTACATCTATAATAATGGGTATAAAAAAATACATTAGAATAGCTCAAGCACCATCCTAATGTATTTCTTATAATTTAACAGTTATTTATTTGGCTATTTTACCACAGCAATAGCTTCAATTTCTATTAAAACATCTTTAGGCAACTTAGATACTTCAACAACGAATCTTGCTGGATATGGCTTGTTGAAATAGGTTGAATAGATATTATTTATTTTAGAGAAATCTTCCATATTTCTAATAAAAATTCCACATTTTACCACATTCGCAAAAGTCATGTTTGCTTCAAGTAAAATTTCTTTAAGATTTTCTAGACATTGCTTAGTTTGCTCTTCAATACTACTTGGAATACTAGCAGTATTAGGATTAAGAGGAATTTGCCCTGAAATAAACAACATATTATCTGTTTTTATAGCTTGAGAATAAGCTCCAATTGCTTGAGGAGCATTCATAGTATTAACTTCTTTTATCATTAGCCTTTCTCCTTATTAAAAAGATTCCTTAAACTTAGCTAAGCCAAGTTCAAGTTTAGATTGCGGACAAGCGATGTTTAACCTTAAAAAAGGTGTGGTTGCCCCATAAACATCTCCACCCATTATTCCTAATTTTCCTTTATTTACTAAAATAGTTTGAATTTCTTCCGTAGTTTTATTAAAACAACCAACATCTAGCCAAGTTAAATAGGTTCCTTGTGGTGAGAGCATTTTAATATCAGGGAAGTTTTCCTCCAAAAAATTTTGCAATATCATAATATTATTATAACAATATTTAACAAGATTGTCTAACCAGTAAGAGCATTCTTTATAAGCAGTCATCGTGGCAATAATACCAAGAATCATTGGTGATCCCAGTGAGTCTGTCTCTTTAATTTTACTCATTAATTTTTGATAGATATTACGATTTGGAATTAAAACATAAGCTCCCCCTAAACTTGGAGTGTTAAAACTTTTGCTAGCAGAGGTGATTATTAAAGTATTATCAAGATAATCTAGTTTTTCTGCTATTTGCAAAATAGGGGTAAACTTATTAGGTTTGTAAACAATATCCATATGAATATCATCTGAAACAATAATTACACCATACTTTTTAGCTAAAAGGACTATTTTTTCTAGTTCATTATAGCTCCAAACTCTTCCTGTCGGGTTATGAGGATTACATAATAAAAAATATTTAGAATCTTTAAGTTTACTCTCAAAATCTTGCCAATTTATTACAAATTGATTATTTTCAACAACTAAACTTGAGGTAATAAACTGTTGCTGATTCGCTTTTAAACTTTTAAAAAAATTATCATAAGCAGGGGATAAAAATAATACTTTATCATTCCTACTGCCTAAAATTTCAAAAATTTTGTTAATACCATAAATAACACTAGGGATATACATTATCCAATCTTCATTTATAGCATAGTTAAATCTTGAGTTATACCAATGTGTAATCGTAGATTTATAATCGTTATGATTCCAACGGCTATAGCCAAAAACTCCATGATTAACCCGAGTAATTAAAGCCTGCAGAATCTCTTGTGGCGATTTAAAATCCATATCCGATATACTAAAAGGCAAAACATCATCTTTACCAAAGCGGTCAAAGGTGTAATCCCATTGGGTGGAATAAGTCCCTTTACGATTAACTACCTCATCAAAATCACACATTTCTAATTCCTTAAACTAAAACCTATGCTGAGTAAAACTCATAGCTAAATTCTATACAAATTAATCATTGTTTTTCATTAATTTAGCGATTTCATTTTTAACAAACTGCACATGAGGACCAATTACTACTTGTAGGGAAGTTTCATTAAGTTTTACAACTCCAATTGCACCATTTTCTTTCAGAGTTTTTTCATCAATTAAGCTCATATCTGCAACTTCAAGTCTTAATCTGGTTAGGCAGTTGTCTAACGAAAGAATATTTTTTTCTCCACCTAAGGCTTTTAAAATGTTAGAAGCTCCATAACCTTTTAAGTTGCCACTCATTACTGTTTCACTTCTGCCTGGAGTTTTAAGGTCAAATTTAAGAATTGCCCATCTAAATACCACAAAATATATAGCAAACCATATAGCTCCCAAAGGGATTACTAAGTACCATTTTGTTGAAAATCCTTTTAAAATCCCAAAGATTACAAAATCAATAATGTTGCCATCAGTATTACCGATTCCGACATTAAAGATACCTAAAGTCATAGCTCCAAGTCCTGCCATAATTGCATGGAATAAATATAAAAGGGGAGCAATAAATAAAAACAAGAATTCTATAGGTTCACTAATTCCACCAACGATACAAGCAATTACCCCAGAAATTAATAACCCCTTTACGGCAACTTTATTATTTGTACGAGCCGTTGAATATATAGCAAGGGCGGCACCTGGTAAACCAAACATCATAAAGAGCATTTTGCTTTGAGATAGGAATCTAGTGTATTCAGGGCTAATTGGCAAACCAGCTTTAACCTCAGCAAAATAAATATTTAAAGCTCCATAAACGGTTTGGTTATTAATAACCTCACTACCACCAGCATCGGTGAATCTTATTAAAGCCACTAAAATATGATGAAGCCCAAAAGGTAATAAGAATCTTTCCCCTGATGCAAATAAAAATGGAGCAAAAATTCCAGAAGATTTTATAGAATAACCAATTCCGGCAATTAATTTAGCAAATAGTGGGAAAATCAAAGGAATTATTAAACCAACTATGGCAAAAACCATCGCACTTAATATAGGAATAAAACGAACTCCCTCAAAGAAAGATAAACCAGTTGGCAATTTAAGAGTGTAAAATTTATTATGTAAATAAGCAGTAATACTACCAGAAATTATTGCCCCTAAAACCCCAGTATCAAGGGTATGAACTCCTAAAATTATACCTTGTCCCGCTTTTCTGGCTAAAGACATATCCGATAGTAATAGCCCAGTTTCTTTAAGATAAAAGTTAATACTTAGATTCATAACGAAAAAAGCAACAAAACCAGCAAGAGCAGCGACCCCTTTTTCCTCACGGGCAAGCCCAAGCGGAATGGCAATAGCAAATAAAACAGCAATATTACCAAAGGCGAATCCACCAATAGTTATCATAAAGTTAGAAATTAATCTTAAAAGAAAACTATCTAAAAAAGGGTAGGTATTGATTATTACATCAATAGCTGAGCCAATCCCTAAAATTACCCCCATAGCCGACATTAAAGCTACAGGAAGCATAAAAGTTTTTCCTAAGGATTGTAAATATCCTAAAGTATTTAGTTTCTTCTTTTTTTGTGATGTTTGTTGCGATACAGCCATTTATATTCTCTTATAATTTAGGTAAATCTTATTAATAATATAAATAAGTATAACAAATAAGACAGATATTGTCAAAGAATATTACATTATTATCAAAATATATCAATATAAATCGTATTAATTCATTTATGTATAAGAGAATAGTGGTTAAGGTTATATTGTGATGTGTTGAATGTGGTTTTACTATTTTATAAGAATATAAGCTATCAGGATAGCTTCCTAAGTTAGGTTTATAATAGGTTAAAAAGGATAATTGTGTTTTGTTGTAATTTAAATAAGAGAGAAAAGGGAGTTTAATAGATAAAAAATTAATGGTTTTGCAGACCGCTATGTAGCATATTTGTCAAAAAATGAAAGTTAATGAAGACTATGGAGGCACGGACCAGACTCGAACTGGTGTACGCGGTTTTGCAGACCGCTACGTAGCCTCTCCGCCACCGTGCCAGAAAAGACAATAAATTATAGCAAATCTTTTGCCCTTATTCAATAAATTTTTTTACTAATATCTTATACTCATAAATCTAAATATATAAAGCAATACTTTTAAAGCAATTTGCTAGCATCTTTGAAAAACATGGGAAACAAACAATTAAGGTTAAGAATCTCATGTATAGCTTTAAAAGCAATGAGACAACAATATGTTTTTGTTTAATGATTTAAAATATAGTAAAAGGTAATAAAAATTTGGTTGCGGGGGTAGGATTTGAACCTACGACCTTCAGGTTATGAGCCTGACGAGCTACCGTGCTGCTCTACCCCGCGATAAGAATTGAAACATTTAATTTTTCCAATAGGATAGATACTACCAAGTATTATTTGTTCTGTCAAGTAATTACAATACAATAATCTAAAATAATTAATAAACTAGGTTTAATCTATATTTATGTTATCCTAATTTTCTAAAAAGATAATATTAAGGCTAGTATTATATATATCAATTCCCAAAATTTATGAGCTAACTTTTTTTGCTAACAAAGTAGCAAATCTTAATTTAATACGGTTGCCGTTTATATCGGTTTTATGAAGTTCTCCCATATTTTTATTATATTTTATTATTTCCCAACCCTCATAATAATTTTTAAGAGATTCGCTATCAGCTATTTGATTTAACCTCGCAATATCATGTTCCGATCTATCCAAAGCACAAACATAAAACCCTAATAAATTTAAATGAAGAGCATTACGACCATCGCCACAGCCTAAATCTAAAACCTTACTTGGCTTAATTAGTTTGATTTCCTCAATCACCTCAGAATGAGTTTTAATCATACCATATTTTTTATTAGTATAATCCATAGGTTTGCAATAAAAAACAAGCTGATACTGTAAATCGGCAGAAGCCTTAATAATACAAATTTTATGAGAAATACAATTATAAAATATCTTCTCTTGATTAGGGTAATAATATTTGCTACTATAAAGTATTCATCAACGAGGTTTTAAGGAAAATCATGAAAATTACTTTTTAAATTAATTACAACAATATTAAATAATTTAAAAAGAAAACACCATGATACATAACCCTATTATATTAAATAACTTAGATTTAGTCCTTCCGCATAAAATTTGCTTTCAAAACTTTTCTACTACAATTAATTATGGGTCATCCATAGGAATTATGGGAAATAATGGTAGCGGTAAATCTAGCTTATTAAAACTTATTACTGAAATATCAGTGCCTAAAAATGTAGTTTTAGGATATATCCCGCAGATAATTAACAAATTTAATAATTTAAGCGGAGGGCAGAGGTTTAACAAAGTTTTAACCCAAGAATTACAAAAAAATCCTAATTTATTGTTGCTAGATGAGCCAACTAATCATCTAGATAAGCATAACTTTACCAGTTTAATGCGGATGTTAAAAAATTATCAAGGGACTTTAATTGTAGTTTCTCATAATAAAGAAGTGCTAAGCAATTGTAATATTTTGTGGCATATTGATAATAATAAAGTTAATGTTTTTAATGGTAATTATAGCGATTACATAGAAAATCTTCAGCAAAATAAACTAAGTTTAGAACATAAACTTAGTAAAATTAAGCAACAGAAAAAAGATATTCATGATAACCTTATGAAAGAACAGCAAAAGGTTGCTAAAAGTAAACAAAGTGGTAAAAAAAATATCGCCAATAGTAAGTGGACTAAAATGACAGCAGGCTTAAAAACCACAGCTGCCGAGCAATCGCAAGGTAAAAAGCTCAAAAATATCCATGATAATACTCAAGATATTTTAGAAGAACTACAAAACTTTAAAATACCTGAAATTATAATTCCTAAATTTTTGTTAAAAGCACAAAATACTGGCAATAATACGGTTGTTTCTATTAGTAATGGTAAAATTTCTTATAAAACGAGTGATTTTGAGCTATCTAATATTAATTTAAATGTTTTTAGTAATACAAAGCTGGCAATTAAAGGAAATAATGGTAGTGGGAAATCTACCTTATTAAAAGGAATTTTAAATCTGCCAGAAGTTATTAAAGAGGGCAACTGGCTTACTCCAAAAATTGAAGATATAGCTTATTTAGACCAACATTATAGTAATTTACAATTAAATAAAAGTGTAATTGAAAATATAAGCGATATTGCTTTACATCTTAATCATGCAGAGGTAAGAGATTTTCTAAATGGATTCTTATTCCGTAAAAATGAAGAGGTTAATGCTTTAGCTAGTACTCTTTCAGGTGGTGAAAAGGCTAGGTTATCGTTAGCTTGTATCACTATAAAGCCACCAAAACTTTTAGTTTTAGATGAAATTATTAATAATCTAGACTTACAAACAATAGATTATATTATTAAAATTCTGCAAGACTATCAAGGGGCGATGATAGTTATTGCTCATGATGATAGTTTTTTAAATGAAATTAAAATCACCGATATTTATGAGTTTTAGTTATTAAAAGCAGTTCGTTGTGTGAAAATGTGTGATTTTATATTTTAATGTTGACATATATTTAGCTGTTGTGTTAGAATAACTCCATAACATAAAAGTGTAATTATTTTAATAAGGAGTATATCTGTTATGCAAAGTAGTTTAAAAATCTTTATGGCTGAGCTTATAGGCACGGCTGTTCTATTGGCTTTTGGAGCAGGATCTGTGGCTATGACAGTTTTATTCGTGCCAGATAATATGACCCCAGGCGGTATTGCTATGGGTGGCTATACTAACATTGTGTTTGGTTGGGGGCTAGCTGTGGCTTTTGGTGTTATTGTTTCTGTTAGAATAAGTGGGGCTCATCTTAATCCTGCGGTTACCTTAGCTTTAGCTGCAAGTGGTAGAATGACATGGAATCAAGTGCCTAACTATGTTATCGCTCAAATGATTGGAGCTTTCTTAGGTGCAGGTATTGTATTTATGGTATTTTATGCGAAATGGATACTTGTAGATCCTACATTATCTCACACTGCAGGGATTGTAAGTACATTTCCAGCGGTAGAAGGATTCTTACCAGGATTTATAGACCAAGTAGTAGGTACTTTCTTATTAATATATTTAATTTTGGCTGTAGGTAATTTTATTAAAAATCCTACCGAAAACATGGCATTCCCATTTGTAATTGGGGCAATTGTACTAATAATCGGTATATCTTTTGGAGGTATGAACGGCTATGCAATTAACCCAGCTAGGGATTTAGGTCCAAGAATATTTGTATGGTTAATGGGTTTCCAAAATACTGGATTCACAGGTACAGTATGGTTAGTGCCTGTAATTGGACCAATTGTTGGGGGGATATTGGGGGCTAAGGTTTTTGACTGGACCATCAAGGAGTAAAAAGTTAATACTGTGGCTTTCTATGTTGTCGGTTTGCTCCTCATGTATTGAATATACATTACGGAGCAGACCTCCTAATAGAACTTTCAAAAATCCTCAAAACCACTAAGTTTACAGATTAATTAAAATTTTAAAAAAAATTAAGGATAATTATTATGTCAAAATATATACTTTCTATAGATCAAGGAACAACTAGTTGTCGTGCGATACTTTTTGATAAAGAAGTTAATATCAGAAGTGTTTCACAAAGAGAATTTACTCAAATATTTCCACAGCCAGGTTGGGTAGAGCATGATGCTACCGAAATTTGGTCTACTCAATATAGTGTGATACAAGAGGCGATTTCAAAAGTAGGAGCAATCCCTAAAGAAATAGCAGCTTTTGGGATTACTAACCAAAGGGAAACAGCTGTAGTTTGGGATAAAAATACTGGTAAACCTGTTTATAATGCTATTGTTTGGCAAGACAGAAGAACAGCAGATTATTGTAAATCTTTAGTTGAAGCTGGTAAAACTAATTATATTAAAAATAAAACAGGATTAGTGATAGATTCTTATTTTAGTGCTACTAAAATTAAATGGATACTAGATAATGTAGCAGGAGCCAGAGCTGAAGCCGAAAAAGGTAATTTATTATTTGGTACTATTGATACTTGGTTAATTTGGCATTTAACAAGAGGGAAAGTTCATGCAACAGATCCTTCTAATGCTAGCAGAACCATGATTTATAACATTGTTACAAAATCTTGGGATGATGAACTTTTAGAACTATTTGGTATTCCAAAAAGTATGCTACCAGAAGTTAGACAAAGCTCAGGAGACTTCGGTTATGTAAGTAGCGACTTACTACCAGGTAATATTAAAATTGCAGGTGTAGCAGGCGATCAGCAAGCTGCAACTTTTGGTCAAGCATGTTTAAAACCAGGAATGGCAAAAAACACCTATGGTACAGGCTGTTTTATGCTTTTAAATATTGGTAGAGAAAATCCTTTAGTTAAAGAAGATAAAATTTTAACAACAGTAGCTTGGGGTAGAAAAGGGCATACTACTTATGCTTTAGAGGGTAGTGTGTTCGTAGGTGGTGCTGTGGTGCAATGGCTTAGAGATGGTCTTGAAATTATTCAAAAAAGTTCAGATGTAGAAGCCCTAGCAAAACAAGTACCAGATAATGGCGGAGTTTATTTAGTGCCAGCTTTTGCAGGCTTAGGAACTCCACACTGGGATTCTTATGCTCGTGGTACAATAGTAGGGCTTACTCGTGGTTCAACGAAAGCTCATATAGCAAGAGCAGCTCTTGAAAGTATTGCTTTCCAATCTTACGATGTTTTAAAAGCAATGGCAGTTTCTTCAGGCTCAGACCTAAAAGAGTTAAGAGTAGATGGTGGGGCTAGCTTAAATGATACTCTAATGCAATTCCAAGCTGATATTCTTAATAAAAAAGTAGTTCGTCCAGCAGTAGTAGAAACAACAGCTCTAGGTGTAGCCTATTTAGCTGGGCTATTTGTAGAGTTCTGGGCTTCTGCAGAAGAAATTGAGGCTCTATGGAAAATAGATAAAGAGTTTGAGCCAAAAATGTCTAACGATAAAAGAGAAGAACTTATTTACAACTGGAATAAGGCTGTGGAAAAATCCAAAAACTGGGTAGAGTAAAAATTCAATATTATGAGCTTTTATGTCGTCGTAAAGCTCCTTATGTATTGATTATACACTATGGAGCTTTACTCCTAATAAAATTCTCATACTATTGAATTTTTTAAAATTTTAAGTATTCAAGTATAGTTGAAAGATATGTTGTATCTTTTGATTATGCTTGAAGTACTCTTTTTATATTGTTAAAATAACTTAATAGGATTTTTATAAAAAGGATTAAATTTTTTAATTTAAAAAATAAGAGATTCAAAAAAATGATGCAAGTTAGAGAGAAAAAAATAAATTCCTTAGATGGAGCTGTTTTTGATGTTTTAGTAATAGGTGGTGGGGCAACTGGTTTAGGTATTGCTGTAGATTCAGCTACAAGAGGTTTTTCTACAATTCTTTTAGAACAAAATGATTATGCTAAAGGAACCTCATCAAGGTCTACTAAAATTCTTCATGGTGGAGTTAGGTACTTAGCACAAGGTAATATTAAGCTGGTTCACGAAGCCTTAAAAGAAAAATTATTAAACTATAAAAATGCACCGCATTTAGCTCGTTCTATGAATTTTATTATTCCTTGCGATAATCTTTTTATGCAAGGTTTTTATGGTGCTGGGATGATTGCCTACGATGCTTTAGCCGGCTTTCCTAAAAAATATTTAAGTAAAATGGTTGGTCGTAAAACCTTAAATGCTGAGCTAAAAGAAATTGGCGAAAAGCATAAAAATAGAGGAGTTGTTTATAACGACGGACAGTTTGATGATGCTAGAATGGCATTTGGGCTAGTAAGAACTCTTGAAGATAATAAAGGTATCGCTTTAAATTATATTAAAGTTATAGAATTTATTAAAGAAGGCGAGGAAATCGTTGGTGTTAAAGCCCTAGATAAACAAAGCAATAAAGTTATTACTATCAAAGCTAAATGTATTTTTAATGCTACAGGAATTTATTCCGATGAAGTTATTAGTTTAGATAAAGGTGAACATGAGGGAACAGTAACCTTAGCTCAAGGGATTCATATAGTTGTTAATAAAGAAGTATATAATAGCGATGATGCTATGTTAATTCCAAAAACTACCGATGGTCGGGTGTTATTTTTTATCCCTTGGTATAATAAAGTTATTATTGGTACAACTGATACTAAAGTTTCTAAAGTGCTAGATGATCCAATTCCTTTAAAAGAAGAAATTGATTTAGTAATTAATAATGCCAATAACTACTTAAGTAAGCCTATTAATAAAGAAGATATTACCAGTGTTTATGCAGGAATTCGTCCGCTGATGAAAGCAACATCTTCTACTGCTAAAATTTCAAGGGAAGAAAGTATAACTATTGCAAATTCAGGGTTAATTTCGGTAGTGGGTGGTAAATGGACTACCTATCGCCATATGGGAGAAAAACTTGTAGATTTTGCTATTAAAAAAGGTAAGCTCCCACAAGTAGAGTCTAAAACTAAACATCTAAAAATACATGGCTATATTAGTGAAGAAAAAGCTCATGAAATACCACTTGGCTTAAGATTTTATGGTGAAGATTTAATAAAAATTAAAGAAATGCAAGGTTTTAATAATACTTTTCATGCAGACCTTCCTATTAATGAAGCTCAAGTAAGATATGCCGTAGAGTTTGAACAAGCTATAACCTTAGATGATGTTTTAGCCAGAAGAACAAGATGTTTATTTATTAATGCAGGAGCTTGTATTGAAATAGCAGATTCTGTAGCTAAAATTATGCAAGAAGTTTTAGGAATGGATGATTCTTGGCGAGAAAAAGAGGTGGAAAACTTTAAATATATAGCAAAGAAATACTTAATCTCCAATTATTAAAAGTTAATATCTTGGATTTCTATTTAGTTGGTTTACTGCTCATGTATTAATCATACACTTCACAGTAAACCGTAAGAATTCAAATTTCCCGTAAGGGTAAACTTGGTTCTAGCGACTGAAAGGAGGTAAAACCGCCTTAATATAAACCGCAGAATTTAAACTATGCGAAGCATTAAGTTCGGTTCTAGCTCAGCTTTGCTGAGGTAAAACCTCAAGATATTAACTTTTATATGAGATTAAATATTGTGGTCTTCTATGTTGTCGTAGAGTCGCTTATGTATTAATCATACACTTCGCTACTCTACTCCTAATATAAGACTCACACTATTCAATTTTATATTAAAAGTTAAACTATGCGAAGCATTAAGTTCGGTTCTAGCTTAGTTTTATTGAGATAAAATCTCAAAATATCAACTTTTATCTAAATTTGAACATTCTTAAATTTAGTTTTTTATATTATTTACAGGAGGAAGTATGACAAAACAATTACAAGATTTTACATTGCAGGGGATTGATGCACAAGGTGTAGAGCAAACCTATACTAAAAATAGTTTTCTTGGTAAAAAGTTAGTTGTTTATTTTTATCCTAAAGATAATACACCAGGTTGCACGAAAGAGGCTTGTAATTTTAATGCAATTTTACCGCAAATTATGGCAATGGCTAATATTATTGGAGTTAGTGCTGATAGTATTGCTTCTCATAAAAAATTTAGAGAAGATCATTCTTTAGCTTTTCCGTTATTATCAGATGTGAATCTAAGTTTAGCTACACATTTAGGAGCTTTAAAAGAGGATAATAATAAGATTTTACGATCTACTTTTATTATTGATGAAAGTGGTAATGTTATTAAAGAATGGCTAAGTGTAAAAGTAGACGGGCATGATACAGCTGTACTAGATATGTTAAAAGCTCTTAAAGTATAAAAATTAAAAACATTCTTGATAAATTAGTAGAAATAACTCTCTAAGTTAAGATAAAATAAACTATTATTGATTATAATTATAAAATTCTATATTATATATAGTATTATGTAATTAGTTTCTAGGAAACATGTTTATGAATCTTATAATCAAAGATATTTCTAAGCAAAGAGCTGAAGAAATTGTCAATGAGCTAGATAAGCTCATTGATGAGAGTATAATTGATGATTGGACTATTGATGATACTGAAGAGCAAGATTATCGTAGTACCAATACTCTTTTAGGAGATGTTTCCATTAAGCCGTATTATCGTAATAAATCTTTATGTTTTGGAATTATTGGTGATTATGATAAAGATATAAAATCTGCAAATATTACAAGATTCCTTGAACTTATGCTAACTTATTTTTCTGATGATGTTAAACTCATAAAAATAATTAACTTGTAGAAGTATATGATAAAAAAAATAGTTATATTTAATGATTTTATAAGATTTTCTATTTTAAATTGGTTTGATAGTGCTAATGAACTTCATAATTTATTTTCGTATCAAATTAATAAAGCTACTAATTTGCCAATTGTTAGCTTAAAAGAAGCTATAGATATTAATAAATTTATGCAGTTAAATAATCTTTCTTCATTAGAGAATTTAGATAAAGAACATACTTGGGCTTATTTCTGTAATAATATAACAACTGAAGCCGAAAGCTACTTAGTAGAAAGTTTAAAAGATTGTCTAATCGTGGGCTATCATTCAGAGAGTTTAATGATAGATATTTTTCTACGAAATAATATTCCATTTATAGATACATTTGAGACCTCTTTCCGTTTTATGCAAGATTCTTATTTTGGTTTCCGTACTAATATTAAAGATGGTAAGGAGTATTTACTATCTAAATCTTTAAATATTAATACCATGTTTGTTTATGCTAATTACTTAAAAGGATATTATAAAAGAAAGGTAGGAGGTTGGTATACCTTAGAAGATAATAGTTGCCTTCTTTTAGGGCAAACTAGTCGTGATACTGTACTCATTAAAAAAGATAGTACTTTTGTTTCTCTTTTAGAATATAAGGAAGAAATAAGAGAAATAGCTAAAAAGTATAAAACTTTATACTATAAAATGCACCCCCTTGAGCCTTTATCTGCCGAGATTAAGGAATTTTTACAATCTATCCCTAATGCTGTTGAGGAAAATCGTAATTTTTATGAACTAATGGCACAAGATAATATAGTAGAAGTTTTTGGTTTAAATAGTGGCGGTATTAGTGAGGCTAAGTTTTTTGGTAAAAAAGGAACTTATCTTTTTGAAAAACCTCATAAGTATTATTATCATGGGATTGAAGATAGTATAGATATTGATTCCTATACTTTTATTATTCTTAATTCTAATTCTTATATATTTAAAATTAACTTTTGGGCAGAATTTTTAAGTGGAGTGATTCCTACCTTTAAAGTAGCAGAAAGTGAAGAGGTTAGCTTTGATAACTATCAAAGTATACTTTCTAATTTTTTAAATTTAAGCTCAGCCTACGAACTAAAAGCCTATACTCAAAGAGAGGCTAAAGCTCAAATAGATAAGATAAATTTCTTAGAGTGGAATTGCAATAATACTATTAATAGTATTAATGAAAGAATAAACTATTACGAATATCTATTTAACAAACAAAACAATAAGTGGAAAAAAATAGGCTTAAATATATTATGTGCTTTTATTCCAAGTAAAAAATTAAGAAAAACTATCCGTAGTAAATACTTAAATAATCATCAGTAATTATTTTTTTAATATACTCAAACAGGCAACTTTAAGTAGCACAAAGCTACATAGTGTAAGAGTAATTAAGGCAGATGGTGATACATTAATATATAAAGATAATATCATTCCTAAACATACAGCAATACTTGCAGAGATAAAAGAGATAATCATTGATTGCAAAGGACTTTTAGCTAAGTCGTGGGCAACTATAGCTGGAATAATACTTAATGATGGTATTAACAGTACTCCTGCCAGCTTAATGCTAAAAGCAATGGTGCAAGATAGCACAAAAACAAAAATTATATCATGTTTAGTTGAGTTAATATTCTCAGAAATT
>JAIRQL010000027.1 GCA_031256515.1 Alphaproteobacteria bacterium | reverse complement strand
CTAGGGGAATTGAACCCCTGACCTCTACAATGCCATTGTAGCGCTCTACCAACTGAGCTAAGACCCCTTACATAAACTATACATTATTAATAATTATATATAATAATTACATATTTAAAAGAAAAATGTTAAAATAAAAAAAATAATTGCAAGTTTAAAGATTTTTTATGATAACAGTATCTAGTTTTAAGTCTTCTAATATTACAGGTGAGATTTCTAATTTTGCCGATAAGTCTATTTCGCACAGAAGTATTATTTTAGCAAGTCTTGGAGTGGGAGTTAGTAAAATCAAGGGGTTGTTAGAATCTTCTGATGTTTTTAACACCATAGATTGCTTTAAAAAACTTGGAGTAAAAATAAATAAAATTAACGATACCTATGTAGTAGAATCTCTTGGATTTTATTCTTTTTCAACTGAAAATGATGATTTCTACATGGGAAACTCAGGAACTTCTTGCCGTTTAATTGCTGGAGTTTTAGCAGGAATTACCAATAAAAATTCTCAAATTACCGGCGATTCTTCCCTTTCTAAAAGACCAATGCAAAGAGTAATCAATCCATTACAGTTAATGGGAGCAGATATTTCGCACAATAATTTTAAACTTCCTATAAAAATAAGTGGTGAAAAGTTAAAGGGAATCAATTACACATTAGATGTTCCATCGGCTCAGGTTAAGTCTTCTATTTTGTTGGCAGGGCTTTTTGCAAATGAAAAAACAACAGTTATAGAAAAGGAGTTTACAAGAGATCATACCGAAAATATGCTTAAAAATCTTGGAGTGAATATAGATATAGCTTATGAAAAATCGCAAAAAATCATTACCATAGATAATAACCAAAAAGATTTGCCCTCGGCTAATTATATTATTCCTAACGATTTTTCTTCAGCCAGCTTTTTTATTGCCCTTGCTCTTATTTGTAAAGATTCTGAGATTACTATAAAAAATGTTAATTTAAATCCTTTGCGGACAGGCTTTTTACAAGTAGTTATGGAAATGGGAGCAGATATTAAAATCCTTAATGAATGTAATCTGCAAGGGGAATCTGTGGGCGATTTGCTAGTAAAAAGCTCACAATTAAAAGGTATTAGTGTAAATCCTGCTTTAGTGCCAACAATGATTGATGAATTTCCTATACTTTCTATTGTTGCAACATTTTGTCAAGGTAAAACAGAATTTAAGGGTATTGCCGAGCTAAGGCATAAAGAAAGCGATAGGATTCAATCTGTTGTTAGTAATTTTAAGAAATTAGGAATTTTATTTGAAGAAACAGAGGATTCGCTTAGTATAATAGGAATAAATAAAGAATTAGAAGGCGGTGTGGAGATAGAATCTTTTTTAGATCACCGAATCGCCATGTCTTTTTTAATTTTAGGTAGTAAATGTAAAAATCCATTGCAAGTTAAGGGTTGCGAAAGTATTAAAACTTCTTTTCCTAATTTTTTTGAACTTGCTAAGAAAGTTGGCTTAAATTTAGAAATCAAAAACAAGGAATTATTATGATAATAGCAGTTGATGGCGAATCGGCTTCGGGTAAAGGGACAGTCTCAAAACTTTTAGCAGAAAAATTAAAGTTTGCTTACTTAGATACAGGATTATTATACAGAGCAGTAGCATTTCTTTGTTTGCAAAAAAATGTTATGGATAATGAAGAATCTATAATTACAGTTGCCCAAAATATCACAAGTAGCGACTTAAATATTGATGGACTAAGAGGCGATGATATTGCTGTATTAGCTTCTCGTGTGGCTAACATTCCAAAAGTTAGAGAAGCCTTATTTAATTTTCAAGTAGATTTTGCTAATAACCCTCCTAATGGTAAAAAAGGAGCAATCCTAGATGGTCGTGATATTGGTAGTGTGATTTGCCCTAATGCCGAGATAAAATTTTATGTTTGTGCCTCAGCTGAAGAGCGAGCTAATCGTCGCTATAAAGAATTAGTAAAAACTAATCCGAATATTTTATTTGAGGATATTCTTAATTCTTTAAAAAAGAGGGATGAAAATGATAAAAATCGTGCAATAGGTGCTTTAAAAAAAGTAGACGATGCTATTTTAGTAGATAACACTAATCTTAATATTGAAGAAACTTTTAATTTTATGTATAGCTACATCAAGAAAATTATGGGTTTATAAAAAAAAGTTTGTGGTTTTTAAACTTTTAATATAAAATATAGATTGCACTTATTGTGCAATCTAATACAAAGGAAACAAATTAATATGAAACAACCAAATTTTAACAACGAAAGTTTTGAAAATCTATTTCAACAAAGCATATCTGGTGTAAAAAACTTTGAAGGTCAAATCGTTAAAGGTGTAATTATCGGTATGGATAACTACTATTTAACTGTAGATGTAGGGCTAAAATCCGAAGGTAAAATATTACTTAGCGAATTTAGAAAAGCTGATGGTAGCACTCCTACATTTGAAGTTGGCTCGGAAGTAGAAGTTTACATTGAAAGATATGAAGATTTATCTGGCAATATTATGCTATCTCGTGAAAAAGCTAAAAGAGAAGAAGTATGGCACGATTTAGAAAAATTATACCTAGAAGGTACACCAATAACTGGCTACATTGCTAAAAGAGTTAAAGGTGGTTTTGCCGTAATGATAGAAGATACTCTAGCTTTCTTACCTGGTTCGCAATTAGATATTCGTCCAATTAAAAACATTAACTCTTTAGTAGGAACTAATCAGTTATTACAAATTTTAAAAATGGATAAAAAAAGATACAATATTGTTGTTTCAAGAAAAGCGATTATTTCTAAATCTTATGTAGAAGGTAAACTTGAAGGACAAGAACAGTACGAAGAAGGTCAAATCGTAGAAGGTATCATTAAAAATATTACTGGATACGGAGCTTTCATAGACTTAGGTTATGTTGATGGTTTACTTCATGTAACAGATATGTCTTGGAGTAGAATTAATCATCCAAGTGAAGTATTTACTGAAGAAGATTTGGCTCATCTTAAAGATCCAAGCAAACAACCAAAACCTATAAAACTTAAAATTGTTAAAATTAATCCTGAAAATAAAAGAATCTCTTTGGGTATTAAACAATTAACTGAAGATCCTTGGGGTGAAGTTGTTGAAAAATACACAATTGGTAGCACTTTCAAAGTTAAAACTACTAATACTACCGATTATGGTATATTTGTAGAATTAGCTAAAGGTGTTGAAGGTTTAGTTCACATCAGTGAAATGAGCTGGGTTAAAAAAGATATTAATCCAAAAGCTGATTACAAAGTTGGTGTAGAAGTAGAAGTTAAAGTTCTTGATGTTGATATTAAAAAACGCAGAATTAATTTATCTATAAAACAAACTACTCCTAACCCATGGTTAGAATATGCTAATGCTAATCCTGAAGGCAGTGTTGTTAATGTTGAAATTAAAGAAACTAATCCTAATGGCTTAGTTGTTAAACTTAACGATACTATTGAAGGGTTTATTAGAGGTTCTGATTTATCTTGGGATAGTTCTAAAGATAAAGATATGTTAAGTGAGTACAAAGTAGGTGATAAACTTTCTGCTAAAATCATTAAGCATAACCTAGAAAAAGATAAAGTTTTATTAAGTGTTAAACATTTAACTGACGATCCTTATATGGGTGCTTTTGATGATCTTAAAAAAGGTGATGTGGTTAAAACTAAAATCACAGCAGTTAATGACAATGGTATTGAAGTAGAAGTTAATTCTGGTGTTAATGGTTTTATTAAACAAGCAGATTTATCTATGGATGCAGAAGATAGAAATATTGCTAATTATAAAGTTGGTGATACTATTGAAGCGATGGTTTTATCGGTAAATTCTAGTTCAAGATTAGTTTCTTTATCTGTTAAAAGTTTAGAGCTAGCAGAACAAAAGAAAAATATGAGTACTGGTGAAGCTGGTTCTTCTTCTTTAGCAGATGTTTTTGCTGAAGCTATGAGCAAAAAAGAACAAGAAAGTAAATAGTGTTTGATTATAAAAGCCATGAGTATAAACTATATTGTTCTCATGGCTTTTATAGTAAATAAATGGAAAAATAATAATTGGTAGGTATAGAACAATAGTTTTAAATGAAGTTAATTGCTTTATTGTAAACTAAACTTATTGTTTTATACCTTACTTATTAGCTATATAAAATATTGAAAATTTAAATATTAATTAGTAAAAACATTAATTTGTATTATATCTTAGATTAATTTTTAGATATAAAAATGTTTATACTATTTTTATATAAAATGTGGTATTATTAATATAGTGGTTAATGGGGTTAAAAATATATGAACTGGATTAACAAGTTAATAAATAAATCGCAAGAAAAATCTACTAATACTCAAGCGAAAGCTAAAGATATTCCTGATAATTTATGGCTTAAATGTCCTAATTGCTTAACTTTACTTTTTAAAAAAGATTTAGAAAAAAATAATCAAGTTTGTACTAACTGTGATTATCATTTCTTTTTACCTGTGGAAAAAAGATTAGAAAGTTTGTTTGACGAGGGTAAATATATAAAAATAGATCTACCAAAAGGGTTAGAAGATCCTCTAAAGTTCAAAGATAAAGAAAAATATATTGATAAAATTAAAGTTTATAGACAAAAAACTGGCTATAACGATGCTTTCATTGCTGGCTATGGCAAAATTAATGGTAATTTTGTTGTAGTTGGAGTTATGAACTTTGCCTTTATCGGTGGCTCTATGGGTAGTGCTGTTGGTGAGGGATTTTTGTTTGCTGTAGAATTTGCAATTAATAAAGCAGCTCCATTTGTGGTTGTATCTTCTTCTGGTGGTGCAAGAATGCAAGAGGGGATGGTATCTTTAATGCAAATGGCAAAAACTACAGTAGCGGTTGAAATGCTAGCTGAGAAAAAATTACCTTATATTGTAGTGCTTACTAATCCAACAACAGGAGGGGTAACCGCCTCTTTTGCAATGCTTGGAGATATTCATATAGCTGAATCTGGTGCTACTATCGGATTTGCTGGAGCTAGAGTTATTGAACAAACTATCCGTAAAAAACTTCCTGATGGTTTCCAAACTGCTGAGTACTTATTAGAACACGGTATGGTTGATTTGGTTGTTAAAAGATCCGAACTAAAAGCTACACTAGGAAATGTTATTGATATTTTAGTTAATAAAGTAAAAGTTGCTTAGATAGACATATAAAATCTAAAATCTAACATTTTTTTGTAATAAGGTTGCATTTATTTTAAGTACTAGCAGAATAGTTTTTAATGTTATATAAACATAGATTTATTGGAGTTAGTTAAGAATTTTTTAATTCATTTAATTTTTTCTTAAATGAATTTGGTTCTATTATTCTTGCAAAATAAATTCTTCCTAATTGACATTGTTTAATATCTTTAGGTTTTCCATTTTTATTATTTTCTTTAGGAGGATATTGTTTTATAATTTTTTCTCTTATTCTATTAGGAATTTTAAGTTGGTTATGCTTAGATATTATAAGTCCTGTAATTTTTTTATGTTTTCCACTTTTATAGTATTTAATCTTTTCTGGTTTAACTTTATAACCATAGGATTCAATAATACTGATGATTTTATCTTGTGTTCTTTTTCCAATAGAAACATCTGATGAAAATGTAATATCATCTACATATACACTCATTCTTAGATTATTTCCAATATAAGAGCTAATTTTATTAAACATATCTTGATTAACTAAATATGATAGTATCGGCGAGGTAGATAGTCCTTGTGATAAATGATTATCAAAAACAGTAAATTTACAGAGTAATTCTGCTATATCAGGACTCATTTTTAAATGTTTTCTATAAAAATGAAATACTTTTTGTTTGTTTATGCTAGGAAAGTATTGAGAAATATCTACCTTAAATAAAAAATTATTTCCTAAGTGATATTTTGCATTATCAATATGAGACTTACCTTTTTTTGAAAACAAATAACTAGGAGTTTCTATTTTAGAAAGAAATATAAAGAGTTTTTTATTAATATATTTTAATTCTTTTTTTAGCTCATAAAAATCTCTACCATCTTTTTTAAATTTAAATAAATAATTATCTAAATGAGAAAATATATTAGATATTATTTGATTATTAATAATTGAGTGATTACTTTGAAATAATTTATAAAATTTTTTTTTACTAGAAAGTTTATATAGAGGGCTTTGATTTATGTTATAAAATTTTAAATTTTCTTTTTTCATAAATCCTCATTTTACATAAATAAAAGAAGATAGAGATTATTTTTATAATCCAAATTAATATGCTATATATCTTCTCTAAAATCTTATCAATTAAATCCACTAGAATATATATTTTTTCTAAAATTGGATTAATAAAATAATATGATAAAAAAACAACATACCATTTTTTCTTAATCTTCATAAATTACCACCTCCTTTATGTTGAATTGCACATGCTCTTAAAATACAAAACAACAAGGATAAGTAGACACAGTAATAGAAGAAATCTCTATCTCCCTTCAGGTTATATTCTATTAAAATAGAACATGCTCTTCATAAGTATTTTCTAAATTGTCTTAATAATAACAAATTGTAGATACTCTTTTAGGCATTAACCTCAAACATATTATATATTTATTAAACAAATATACACATAACTACTAGAGCTATAAAAGTAATAAGAGCTTTATTTCTACTCGCTTTAATAGTAGCATTAAATAAGTAATCTTACAAAATATTGCTGAAAGTTTTCTTATTACTATCTATTTTTAGATATGATAATTTTAAAAATTGTTTTAGTTAAAAAGAAGGATGTTTTTTATATAACAATCTTTATCTAGTTTTCCAATTATCAAGTTTATGAATATTTTTTCTCATTTCTTCAGTCCTTCCTTGAGATTCCATATAGCTTTGAAAATCCATATCAATATTATTAATAATTTTTATATCA
>JAIRQL010000017.1 GCA_031256515.1 Alphaproteobacteria bacterium | reverse complement strand
CAAATAGAATTTGTGCATGTGATACTGTTGGAATGTTAACACCAGAAAAATCTCAAGACTTTTACTCCCAACTTACAGATCTTAAAGCCCCATTTAGTGTACACTGTCACAACGATTTTGGTTTAGCTGTAGCTAATACACTTTCAGCTTTGAGAGTAGGAGCTAGCGAATTTCACTCTACTGTAAATGGAATTGGTGAGCGAGCAGGTAATGCTTCATTAGAAGAGATTATTGTTTCTTTAAATACATTATATGAAAATTATGAAACTGATATTAATATTCAAGAACTTTATTCCACTTCAAAATTAGTAGCTAGACTCACTGGAGTTTATCTTCAACCAAACAAAGCTATTGTTGGGGAAAATGCTTTTGCTCATGAATCTGGAATTCATGCTGATGGTGTTATAAAAAATGCAGCTACTTATGAACCGATAACTCCAGAATTAGTTGGACATAAAAGAAAATTTGTCATGGGAAAACACATTGGTTCAAAAGGATTAAAAAATAGACTTGGAGAGTTAGGAATTAAAGCTAATAAGGATCAGTTAGATGAAATATTTACAAGAGTTAAATCACTTGGTGATATGGGTAAGTGTGTTACAGATGTAGACCTTCAAGCTATTGCAGATAATGTTTTAGAAATAGAAAATGAGCAAAAAATAAAACTTGAAGAGGTAACAATAGTTTCAGGTAATAAAGTTATTCCAACTGCTTCTGTTAAATTGAGAATTGATGATAAGGACATTTTAGAAGCTGGTGTTGGTATAGGTCCAGTTGATGCAGCTATTGTAGCTGTTAAAAAAGGAATAGCTGATTTTGCTGACGTTGAACTTGAAGAGTATCATGTTGATGCAATAACGGGGGGAACCGATGCATTTATAGATGTTATTGTTAAACTACGTTTAGGTGATAAAATCATTTCAGCAAGAAGTACTCAGCCAGATATTATAAATGCAAGTGTTGAAGCTTATCTAAGTGGTGTTAATAGACTTTTAAGTGATTAAAAACATCTTATAATAACAACGTGTCTGATTAGGTGAAATCAACGAGCTTTATTATTTCTTCAATTTCGTTGTAACCCTTGCTAATTAGTATTCCCATTAAAAGTACATTCAGATAAACGTGTTTATAGACAGATCTCTTTGTATATGCATGGATATTCTTTAATTTCAATTCATTTTTCAGGAAATCAAAAACTTTTTCAATTTTCCATCTGGCACGTCTGAAATCCTCCCATTTAGGGAGTAAATTGATTAATTTATCTTTTAAATAGTGATAAATTCCTTTTTTATATTTTCCTTCCTTAAAAGAATCTAAAGGTTCTTGTAATCTCCATATTAATGTAATTAAAGATGGTTTTTTCTTAGGAAAGAGTAAAGGAACAATTTTATATTTATTTATACCAATTAAATAGTTATTGAGACTATAAAAACCTCTGTCAGCCAATATTAGCTGCCCTTTCCTTAATATTCGTCTTCTTTTAAGTTCAAAAAGCATATCATCAAATACCTTAGTATCATTAGGGCATCCTTGATGCATTAACATGGCTAATGGTTTACAAGTTCTTTGTTCAATAGCTAATATCATTTTAAACTATGTATAATGCCCAATATTAGTTGAAAAGCATCGTTTATAGTCTTTAGTAAGCAACATTTGCTTGCTTAAGTACTTTCCATTGAATTTTAAATCAAGAGTAATTGAAGTTGAATCAAGAACTATAGTTTTAATATTCCTTATTTTCTTAAATTGCAACTTATTTATAGTTTTCAAAGCTAATTCTAAGTATTTACCTTCATTATACCTAGAATAAATCTCTCTAACCTGTTTTAAGCTTTGCAAGTCCTCAATTTTAAGAAATTTAGAAAGTCGTGGTTTAGTTTTTACTTGATTATAAACATCTACCACATCTAATTTAAAAAATATAGATAATAACAGTATTTTTATCAAATTTTGATGGTTTTTAGGATTATTTAAACCATTTCGGCCTAGTTCCTCTTTAAAAGTTCTAGAACCGATAACTTTAATTACTTTGCCAAACAAGTTCCACATAGGGTCATTTTCATCAGGAATCAATGGGATTTTCATTTTTATCACTAATTAAATGTTGATCGCCATAATATTTAAATTTTTCGATGAAAAATGATCCTATTTTTAATATAAAATATTTAACAACTGTACTTTTACCAATGAATCATAATCACAGATTTTTAATAATGAAATACCTTCAAATAACCCGTGAAAAATTTACACAAATCAGACACGTTGTTAAATAATTATTAATGAGATTATCCAAAAACCTATTTAATTTTTTTATTAGTATTATTTAATACTAATTTTTAATAAAGTATTATTTATCTTTTTTTCTTTATGGGGGACAATTGAAAATAAGCGTGGTTAAAACGTTGTTTTTGTTGTAAGATCTTTAGTGTTTAATTATTAGGGTATTGGTTAATTAAAACGTAGTGTTAGTAAATTTATAGTTTATTAAAATGTAGTTAGTTATATTTGTTGTTATATATATCTTGTTTATTATATATTCGTGTATTTTAGTTTTAAATTTAAAATAAGTTTATTTTTATAGTTTAAATTATATATTAATTTGTATGATAAACAAAATAGACTTTTTAAATGAGAATAGACTTGT
>JAIRQL010000007.1 GCA_031256515.1 Alphaproteobacteria bacterium | reverse complement strand
GATTAAAAAATTTTACAAAAAGAGTTTGACAAGGATAAAAAAAAAGAATAGAGTATAGAGGTTGCCAAGAAAGGAAGTATATGAGAGATTGTGTACGGACGAAGGTAGCGATTAGTAGGTTGAAAGAGGAAGCTAGTAGGTGGCAGAGAGAGGTTGCCTATTAGAAGGTTAGAGAGATAGCTGAGATTATTGTTAGGGAAGGGAACTAGAGATTTATTTAAGAGATTAAGTAGATTAAAAGAGAGAAGAACTAATAGTAGTAGAGAGGCTATAAGAAGCTAACGTATGTGATGGGAAAGTTAATTAAATTAAGAGTTTGATTCTGGCTCAGAACGAACGCTGGCGGCATGCTTAACACATGCAAGTCGCACGAGCAGTAATGCTAGTGGCGCACGGGTGAGTAACACGTGGGAATATACCTTAAAGCTTGGAATAACTACTGGAAACGGTAGCTAATACCGAATGTGCTGGAGACAGTAAAGCAGCAATGCACTTTAAGATTAGCCCGCGGATGATTAGCTAGTTGGTGGGGTAAGAGCTTACCAAGGCGATGATCAATAGCTGTTCTGAGAGGAAGATCAGCCACACTGGGACTGAGACACGGCCCAGACTCCTACGGGAGGCAGCAGTGGGGAATTTTGGACAATGGGGGGAACCCTGATCCAGCAATGCCGCGTGAGTGAAGAAGGCCTTCGGGTTGTAAAGCTCTTTTACCGATGAAGATGATGACGGTAATCGGAGAATAAGTTCCGGCAAACTTCGTGCCAGCAGCCGCGGTAATACGAAGGGAACTAGCGTTGTTCGGAATCACTGGGCGTAAAGCGTGAGTAGGCGGTCTATTAAGTCAGATGTGAAATCCTTAATCTCAAGTTAAGAACCGCATTTGAAACTGATAGACTAGAGAGTAGTAGGGGGTAATGGAATTCCAAGTGTAGAGGTGAAATTCGTAGATATTTGGAGGAACACCAGTAGCGAAGGCGTTTACCTGGGCTACAACTGACGCTGAGTCACGAAAGTGTGGGGAGCAAACAGGATTAGATACCCTGGTAGTCCACACTGTAAACGATGAGTGCTAGATGTTGGGTAATTAATTTATTCAGTATCTGAGCTAACGCATTAAGCACTCCGCCTGAGTAGTACGGTCGCAAGATTAAAACTCAAAGAAATTGACGGGGACCCGCACAAGCGGTGGAGCATGTGGTTTAATTCGAAGCTACGCGCAGAACCTTACCAAGGCTTGACATTTTAGTTAAGATTAGTGGAAACACTGATTGTCATTTAGTTGGACTAAAACAGGTGCTGCATGGCTGTCGTCAGCTCGTGTCGTGAGATGTTGGGTTAAGTCCCGCAACGAGCGCAACCCTCATCTTTAGTTGCTAACAAGTAATGTTGAGAACTCTAAAGAAACTGCTGGTGTTAAGCCAGAGGAAGGTGGGGATGACGTCAAGTCCTCATGGCCCTTATGCCTTGGGCTACACACGTGCTACAATGGTAATGACAAAAAGAAGCAAACTTGCGAAAGTAAGCAAATCTCATAAACATTACCTCAGTTCAGATTGTTCTCTGCAACTCGAGAACATGAAGTTGGAATCGCTAGTAATCGCAGATCAGCATGCTGCGGTGAATACGTTCCCGGGTCTTGTACACACCGCCCGTCACACCATGGGAGCTGATTTTACCTTAAGATGGTGTACCAACCGCAAGGAGGAAGCCAGCCACGGTAGAATTAGTGACTGGGGTGAAGTCGTAACAAGGTAGCCGTAGGGGAACCTGCGGCTGGATCACCTCCTTTATTGTATCATTGATGTGTTGTTTTCTATTATCTAAATTTATTTATTTAAATCTACTTAATAGTAAACTAAAGATAATCTTCTTGAATATTATCCTATATACACTTAATGGTCACTATATATATTTTTATCTCTCTCTTCCATCTTCTATCTTCCTCTTCTCCTTACTTACTTTACTTTAAAAGGGATATAATATTACTTATATCCCTTTTTTTTTCTTATTTTTCTTCTATCTTCTCTCTTACTAGCTAATTTAAAAGAAGATACAGCCTTTTCTTTATCTCTTTTACTATTACTATTACTATTACTATTACTATTACTATTACTATTACTATTACTATTACTATTACTATTACTATTACTATTACTATTACTATTATAAAGTCCTTAGCTCTCTTAAAAATCTTCTCTTCTTCTCTTTTTCTACAACTTATACCATCAGCTATAATCCCCTTGTGCAAGGATTTAGCTTCTCTTTTTCACAACCTATAATGCCCTTAAGGTTTGTTAGTGATTGAGATAGAGCTTTTTTCCTTACCTTTTTTCTATAATTTATAATCTGCAGCCTGCAGCCTGCTAATATTTTAGATGCTCTATTCCTTTCTTCTCTTCTCTTTTTCTATAACTTTTAATCCGTTATAATGCTTGGATAGACTATGCACTACTTTTTTTTCTTCTCTTTTTCATAACCTATAATCCACATATTAGCTATTAATCCCTCTTCCTTATTGGATATAACTTTACTTATTCCTCCCTCCTTTCTTTCTCTTTTTATTACTTTCTCTCTTATTTATTTTCTCTTTCTCTGCCGAGCTTAATCATCTAACAGTCTATAAATAATAACTATTTCTCTTTTCTCTTCTTTCTATAACTCCTTCTTTCCTTTATCCTTTTATCTTTCTTCTATTAAAAGATATACCTTTTCTTATCTTATATTACTTCTTCTTTTTATTTTTATTCCTTATGATTTTCTTAATGTTTTTCTAATATCAAATACATATTAGTGTATAATATACTATATTTATTGAATAGGAAGTTATTATGAAAAGTAAAATATTTATTGTTATCTTTTTATTATTTAGCTTTACTTTAATGGCAGATGAAGAAGAACTTGATGCTAACAAAATAATCCAAGACTCTATAATTAGCTTAGGATTAACTCCTCCTAAAGAAGAAGTTAATGAGAATAAGCAATTAGAAGACGATGAAGATGAGGATGTATATAGACCATTTTCTCTGCCTGAGCCTACAGGAGAGATTAGAAGAAATATTATTACTCTAGGATTAGGAGTAGCAAGCAGTAAAGCATTAGTATCTACTAAGTCTGCTTTAGACAGTGAATATACTCCATATGAAAATATTTCTGAATTTAATGCTGTTTTTAATTTTAATGCTTCTTATTTAGCAGTATCAACATTGCTTAATAACAAATTAGCTTTTGGATTGGATTTAGGTGCAATTGTTAGTTCAGGTTTTAAAGATTTTGAGTCTACTAGAGATAGTACAGGTTTTTATAATGGAACAATTACAACAACACTTGATTATAATATTTATACAGTTATGCTTCTTGCCAATTATGAAATATTTAAAATTTGGCGACTTGATTTATCAGCCCAAGCAGGAGCAGGATTAAGTGTTAATAACTTAGATTATAAAAAAGAATTTGAATCATTTAATTCATGTTTTGATAATACAACACACACATACATAGCATGTAAAAAATATTCTGATTCAAAAAATAGATATAGTATAACTCCAGCTTATAAAGTTGGCTTGCTGGTAAACTATCACTTAACTGATATTCTTTTTGTAGGATTAGGAGCATATTATTTACAAAATGGTGAAAGCAAAGATACCTTGTTTAATAATAATTACAAAATAAAAAACAATGGAATAATGCTTTATAACTTTAAATTTAAATTTGTATTTTAATTTCTAGAACTTTTTATTGACAAATTAATTCATTTAAAGTATATTTATATATTAATAATTAATACATAAATATAAGGAGAAAAAAAATATTATGGAAATTATTTTAAAAAATATAGAAGTTAGTAATATAAGCGAAGCTAAAGTAGAAATAGACGAAACAGGTTTTGCTTCAGCAGAGGCTTTACAAAAATTACAAAATACTCTTAATGGCTGAATAAACTCTAGTTTAGGAATTGAAAAATATTTTAATACCGACAATACCTATAAAGATCAAGATATTCTAAAATTAGGAATTAAAATTTACGGTTTAGCAGGTAGTGTTGTAAATATTGCCGATTATCCTATAGCTTTTGCTAACTGTAATGCTGAAGATTTAGGAGATGGCACTTTTAAAATCCCCGAAATGTTTGATGGTACTATTAGACACCTTCCTAAAGATAATCCAAGAGAACTTGGTACTTATGAAGAAGATAATTTTAAATCTCATAATCATACTCAAGAAAATCACACTCATAGTTTACCAAATATTACAGGTGAATTTGTAATCTCTTCTGATGTAAATTGAGGTATGCCTGGACCGGATACTTGAGGTAGTGGAGCATTTGAAGCACAATATTATGGAATTGGTCGTGGAATGCCTCCTACTAACAGAACAGACATGGAACAGAGAAAAATTAATTTTTCTTCCCATAGAAGTGGAGCAACTCAAACAGGTTCAGCTAGTGGAACTATTAATTCAACAGGAGGAGCTGAAACAAGAATGAAAAATACTGCGGGTCAATGGTATTTATTACTGAGTGTTGATATTTAAAAAAGTAGCTTTTTAGGAATAAATTATTTTTACAAGAATCTTATAAATAATTGTAAACTATAATAAGTAGTATTGAGTATAGCTTGCTTATTTTAAATTTTTTAATAAACGGGCTATATTCTTTAATAAAAACAAAAAGAAAATTATGGATAATCAGTATAATATAACCTTTTCAATAAACAGACTACATCTATTATTTGCTATGGTTACTTTATACTCATTGTTAAAAAATAATAAAGAATATTATTTTAATGTTTATATTCTTCATAATAATTGTTTAAATCAGAATGAAATAGATGATATTTGTAATAAATTTCCATTAAATCAATTTAATAATTTTAAAATTCATTTAGTTGATGTTTCTTATCTTGAAATAATGGAAAGATTACCTATTCTTGTTAGGTATCCTGCAGAAATATTTTTTAAATTATTTCCTCCTGTGCTATTTTCTAACATGGATAAAATTTTACATTTAGATACAGATGTTTTAGTAATAGGGGATATAAAAGAATTTCTTGAAACAAATATGAATAATATTTATTTTATGGGAGATAAGAACCAAAAAAATGGAATATGTGCTGGAGTTTTGTTAATTAATTTGTCTGATCTTAGAGAAAATCATAATATTTTAGCAGATATGGAAAAAGAATTTTTACTAGATAATAAAATTTCTGAAGAAACTTTCTTTAACAAGGTATATAAAAATCATACAAAATTTACTCCTCATAATTATATATATACTACAGAAGGTGATATAAATAGTAAGATAGATAACTCTACAAGAATTATACATTTTACTGTGCCAAAGCCTTATGTTTTATCAAGGTTTAAAATTAAAGATTTGAATACAAAAGGTGTAAAAGAGTATTTTACCTACTTAAGTGATTTTATTGAGCCTAAATATAAATGGCAATTTAAGATACTGAAATTTTATACTTTTTATTTAGGAAGTACGATTAATTCTTTAGAGAGAAATACTCATAGAATATGGAGTAAATATATAAAAAAAGAAAAAGTTTTTCAGTATAAATCTAGTTTCTTAACTAAAAAAATCTATAAATATGCAACAATCAAATCCAAATAGGAAATTATGAGTAATAATCTCAAAGAAATCAAAGTATCACTTATAGTACCATTTTATGGAGTGGAAGACTATATTGAGGATTGTATAAAGAGTTTAATCAATCAAGATATGGTTGATATGGAAATTATTTTGGTAGATGATTGTAGCCCTGATGGTAGCTTAGCAATTGCAGAAAAATATGCAAAATTAGATAGTCGTATAAAAATAATACGACATGAAGTAAATAAAAAACAAGGTGGGGCAAGAAATACAGGATTGCAACAGGCAATTGGAGAATATGTTTGGTTTATAGATAGTGATGATTATTTAATAAATGATTCTAGTATTATCCATAATCTTTATACTCAAGCAAATTCTGTTAATGCTGATTGGTTAAGGTTTGATATATATAGGAATATTAAGGGAAAGTTAAATTATGAAAGTTCAGTCAAGGATTTTCTAAGTATAAACACTGAAATTCATAGTTTTAATAAAACTGATTATATTATTAATTTTCTATTAAATCATTGTGTTAATATTGCAGTATGGAGAAATTTATATAAGCGAGAATTTTTACAAAAAAATAAATTTATTTTTCCGGAAAGTACAACTTATGAAGATGTTGTTAATGTGCTATGGATGAGTAAAGCAGAAGTAGCTTCTTACATTCCAAATGCTTATTATGTTTGGTGTAAAAGGAGTAATAGCACTTCTCATGCCGAGATTAAAAAAAATCTCTATAAAGATAATATAATTATGGGTAAAGTTGTAGCTAATTTAATTGATATAAAAAATTGGAGTGATTTATATGCGGGAGTAAATATATTATTAATTTTATTCCTTTGGCAATCTCGTTTAATTAAAGAATTTAATACAAACGATGAAGCTCATAAGCAACAAATGGTAAAGGAAATAACTACAGTTTTAACAGAAATATCTTATATTTTTAATTCACAATATTTTGATGATGCTATAGCCTTTGGAAAAATTAATTTTCCTAAAAAATTATCTAAAGAAGATTTAATAGAGCTAATAATTGCTTTAAAAAGTAGCGATAATCAAGATAATTTAAAAACTACTCTTTATAAAATTTATACAAAATTAAATAAAGCTAGTAAGTTTAAAAGATTTTTAAATAAATTTCGTTAATGAATTAAAAAAAAGGGAAGCAAATAGTATTGCCTCCCTCATTAGAAATTAGTTATTTTAAAGAATTAATATCAATTACAAAGCGATACTTTACATCAGATTTCATCATTCTTTCGTAAGCGGTATTAATATCTTGGATATTAATCATTTCTACTTCACTTACAATGTTATGTTTACCGCAGAAATCTAAAAGCTCTTGAGTTTCTTTAATTCCACCAATTACCGAACCTGCTACAGATTTTCTACCCATAATAAGTGGAACAGTGTTTAAAATATCATCGGCATCACCTAAATAACCAACGATAACTAAAGTACCATTAACACTTAAAGTATTAATATAAGGTTTCAAATCGTGTTTATAAGGAACAGTGTCTATAATTAAATCAAATTTTCCTTTAACAGATTGCATTTTAACTTCATTGGTAGAAATTATAACTTCATTTGCTCCTAAGTCTTTAGCATCTTTTTCTTTATTTGGTGAACGGCTAAATAAACTAACATTAGCACCTAAAGCATGAGCTAGTTTAATTGCCATGTGTCCTAAACCACCTAAGCCAATTACTGCTACATTATCACCTTTTTTAATATTCCAATGTCTAAGGGGCGACCAAGTAGTAATCCCAGCACAAAGGATAGGAGCAACTGCTTTTAAATCTAAGTTAGAAGGAACTTTTAAGACAAATTCTTCACGAGAGATAATTTGTTGCGAATAACCGCCGTAAGTGGTTGAACCATCAATTCTATCTTTACTATGATAAGTTAAAGTAGCTCCATTTTCACAATACTGCTCTAAATCATGCTCGCAAGGGTTACAATGTTGGCAAGAATCTACCATGCAACCAATAGCAGCAAGATCACCAACTTTAAACTTAGAAACACTAGAGCCAACTTTAACAACTTTACCAACAATTTCATGACCTGGAACCATAGGAAAGTTATCTTTATTGCTACCCCAATCTCCATTAACATTATGGATATCGCTGTGGCAAATACCGGCATAAAGAATATCTATAATTACATCGTTTTCTCTCATTGGTCTTTGTTCAAATTCCCAAGGAACTAGTTTTCCTTTTTCTTCAAGGGCAGCATAGGCTTTTACTTTACTCATAATTTATATCTCCTTATTGATAAAGATTTTAGGATTTTTGAGTTTCTATGTTGTCAGTTTGCTTTTCATGTATTAGATTACACTTCATAGCAAACCTCCTAATAGAACTCTCAAAAATCCTAAAAATTTAGTTAAGATTAAGCACTTGAATTTTCTATTTAGTCGCTTTACTTCTCACATATTGATTATATGCTACAGAGATAAAGCTCCTTAATATAAAACTCAAAATATTTAATCTTTGGTTAAAATTTTATAGCAATAGTAAAAAGGTATAGAAACCTAAAATATTAATTTTACTACCTAGTGGAAAGATTTTTCGTCGGTAGAATCAAACGATTTCACCATTTCCCAAATGTCGTTATCAAATTCCTTAGGGATAGGTTCTTTACCCATAACCCATTTAAAAATATGGCTATCTTCTTGAGATAATAAGGTTTTAAATCTTTCTACCTGAGCCTCGTTCATAGTTAAAAGATACTTATCTGCCACATATCCCAATAAAAGATCAAGTTCAATTAAGCCTCTTCTTTTGGCTCTTACATAAAGGGGCTTTAGGTTATCTGGAATTATGGATTGCATTTTATTCTCACTGATATATAATACAATGTTATTTTTATTAATATACTTAGTATATTCCAATCTTAAGAAAAAATAAATATGAATCATATAAAAACTTTAATTATAATTTGTTTGCCATCTATAATCTGGGGAATTTTATTTATAATGGCAACACCAATTTTTAAAGAAGTTAGCCCAATTTATTTTGCCCTTGTTAGATTTCTTCCTTCTACTATGGTTTCGCTTATTGTTTTGTACTTTATAGAGGGTAGAGTAGCTTTTAAAGTAGATAGAAAATTTCTTTTTGTGATGCTTATCGGAGCAGTTGCTATGATTGGATTCAATGTGATAGTATGGATAGGTATAAAGCTATCTAGTGGAGTTATGGGAGCAATCTTTCAACCGATTCAACCGCTTTTTGCGATTATTGTTTCATTTCTACTATTTCGGCAAAAATTTAATATTTTAACTTTTATAACTATTGTTATAGCTTTTTTTGGTGTGTTTTTTGCAGCTAGTGAGGGTGATTTTACTTTTTTAACTCAAGGTGAACCTATGGGGTTATTATTAATCTTTGTGGGATCTTTTATGGTAGTGTTTACAGGAATTTATGCTCCAAGATTTAAAGATTATTCAGTTTTACGATTCACGGTTGTTACCAATTCTAGTGGGGTTATGGCTTTACTGATTTTTGCATTTATAGAAAATAGCTTAGGTTTTGCTCCACTTCCAAGTATGGAAAATATTTTAAATGTTAAATGGGAATTGCTATATACTGGTATTTTAGCGGGAACTTTGCCGAACCTTATATGGTATAAGGGAGCAAAAATAATTGGTGCTGTAAATATGATGCTAGTTAGCAATCTTGTACCAGTAGTAACAATTTCTGGTAGTGTTCTAATAGGATTTGGTGTTAGTATTTTTGAACTTATTGGCACAGTAATTATTTTTATAGCTATGAGTATTCATTACTATAATATTAAAAAAACTTCTCAAACTTTATAATTAAAATAAGGAAAAATTCAATGAAATTACAACATTTAAAAACTTTGCTTATTTTATGTTCTCCACCGGTTATTTGGGGAATATTATTTATTATGGCAGTACCAATTTTTAAAGAAATAGATCCATTGTTTTTTCCAGTTGTTCGGTATGTACCTTCGGTTATAGTTTTATTAATAGTTCTGCTTATTATAGAAGGAAAAAAGGCTTTTAAAGTTGATAAAAAATTCCTTCAAGCTATGTTGCTAGGAGCTATATCTATGGCAGGATTTAATATTCTAGTTTGGATAGGAGTGGCTTTATCTGGAGGAGTTATTGCTTCGGTTATGCAACCTGTGGCTCCTTTAATGGCAGTTATATTTTCTTTTATATTATTTAAAGAAAAATTCAGCCTACCAACATTTGTAGTTATCTTTATAGCTTTTTGCGGTGTTTTTATAGCTGCTAGTGAGGGGGATTTTTCCTTTTTATTTCACGGACATCCATTAGGGTTTTTATTAATATTTTTCGGAGTATCTTTAAGTGTTCTTAGCGGTATATATGCTCCTAGATTTAAAGAATATTCTTTTTTAAGATATGCTAGTATTACCAGTTTAGGTGGTTGTGTGGCCTTTGTTATAAGCTCTATAGTAAGTATAAATTTAGGGTATACTCATGTACCAAGTTTAGATAATATACTAAATATAAGTGGCTATTTACTTTATGCAGTAGTATTAGCAGGTAGTTTACCTATGCTTTTAGTTTTTAAAGGTGTAAAATTAGTAGGACCAGTAAATACAATGCTCCTTATGAACTTAGTGCCAGTTGTTGCTATAGTAGGAAGCATGGTAGCAGGATACAAGATAACAACTTGGGAAATATGCGGAGCTTTAATTGTTATTTTTGCAATGACTCTACATTATTTTAATGTAAAAAGAAACAATCAAAATTTTTAGGAAAGTAAAATGTTAAATCGTATAAAACTGTTATTGTTGCTAGTATCACCTGCCACTATATGGGGGATTTTATTTATAGTGGTTACACCAATTTTTAAAGAAGTTAGCCCACTATATTTTGCTCTTGTTCGTTACCTACCTTCGGTTATTGTGTTAGCTATAATTTTATACTTTGTTGAAGGAAAAGTTGCTTTTAAGCCTACGAAACGACTGTTTCTTGTAGCAATTGCTGGTGCATTTGGGCTAGCAGGATTCAATGTAATTGGTTGGATAGGGGTTAGCCTTGCTAATGGCACCATTGCAGCAATTTTTCAGCCATTAACACCGCTGATTGCTATTTTAATTTCTTTTATATTATTTAGAGAAAAATTTGGATTATTGACATTTGGGATTATTATTTTAGCTTTTATAGGTGTATTCTTAGCTGCTAGCGATGGAGACTTGTCTTTCTTGGTGCATGGTGAACCATTAGGGTTTTTGTTAATATTTTTAGGGGTTGTTATGAGTGTGTTTCCAATTATCTTGGCTCCTAAATTTAAAGATTTTTCAGTGTTACGTTATACTGCTATTACTAATTTAGGTGGGATTATTACTTATTTAATTTTGGCTATTATTTGCACTGAATTTGGATATGCCCAACTTCCAAGTGTTGAAAATCTTATGAATGTTAAATGGTATTTGCTTTATGCTACAATTTTCACGGGAGTATTTCCAATTCTTTTAATGTTTAGGGCAGTTAAATCTGTAGGACCAATTAATGCCATGTTGTTTAATAATTTAATTCCAGTGGTAGCAATCGTTGGGAGTATTTTAATAGGGCTTCATGTTAGCAATTATGAAATAATAGGTGCTACAATAATTATTGTAGCAATGACCCTACATTATTTTAATGTAAAAAGAAACACCAATGTGCTATAGTATGGATACAATTTGTTAAAGAGGTATGGTCGTGAGTGAAATAAATTTTGATGAATATTCGCAAAAAATTAAATCTGCAGAATTTTTAAAAGATTTAGAATTAATTCATCAAGAGCTTTTTGCTAAAAGTGGATATTTTTCTAATGCGATGAAAAATATGGCAAGTTTATCGGTGGAAGAGAAAAAAACACGAGGAGCTTTTTTAAATTCGCAAAAAGCTAGTTTAAACGAGGTTTTTTCTGTAAAGACTGCTGAGCTTAAACTTAAGGCAATGGAAGAAAAAATCATGCAAGAAAGGCTAGATTTAACTCTTCCTTTACAACCTTTGCATAATGGTGGTATTCATCCAATTTCTAATGCTATAGAGCAAGTGATAGCAGTTTTTGCCTCACAGGAATTTGAAGTAGCCGTAGCTAATGAAATAGAAGAAGATTGGTATAATTTTACTGCTCTTAATGTGCCATTACATCATCCAGCAAGGCAAGATCATGATACCTTTTATTTAAATGCTAAAGATAGTGAAGATAAAAGAAAAGTTCTTAGAACTCATACTTCTAACACTCAAATTAGAACGATGATGGCAAAAAAAGATTCATTGCTACAGGGGAATCCTATTAAAATTATTGCCCCAGGTAGAACTTATCGGTCAGACAGTGATGCTACTCATTCACCGATGTTTCATCAGGTAGAAGGGCTTTATGTTGATAAAAAAGAAAATATCAGTGTGCCACTGCTTAAATCTATTTTGTATAATTTTTGCAGTAGCTTTTTTGGAGTTGAAAATATTCCAATGCGATTCCGTCCTTCATATTTTCCGTTTACCTCACCATCTTATGAGGTAGATATTTTATGCGATAAAAGTGGCGAATCTTTAGTAATTGGTAAAGGAAACGACTTTTTAGAAATTTTAGGTTCAGGAATTGTGCATCCTAATGTTTTAGAAAATTGTGGTATAGATAGTAATGAATATGCAGGGTTAGCCTTTGGGATGGGAATTGAAAGAATTACCATGTTAAAATACGGTTTTAAAGATTTAAGAGATATGTATAAAGGTGATACTCGTTGGCTAGAATATTACAATATTAATTCTATAAAAACCCCAAGTATTTTTGGCGGATTAGATTAATTTTTTGCCAATTAGGCATTTAAACTTATTAAAATAGAGATAGATATGAAATTTACACTTTCTTGGTTAAAAGATCATTTAGATTTTGATAATCCTTTAGATGAAGTTTTAGAAACTTTAATAAAAATGGGAATTGAGGTTGAATCAGTTGAAAACTATCAAGAAAAATATAAAGATTTTTCTATAGGATATATTAAATCAGCAGAAAAACACCCTAATGCCGATAAACTACAGGTTTGTAAGGTAGATACCAAAGACGGCGAATTACAAATTGTTTGTGGTGCTTTTAATGCTCGTGCTGGGATTTATGTGGTTTTTGCTCCTAGTGGCTCGTATATTCCAGGTATTGATGTTGTTCTTAAATCTGCCAAGATTAGGGATGTAGAAAGTAATGGTATGATGCTATCTGAACGAGAAATGGGTTTGTCAGACGATCATGATGGTATTATTGAATTTGAAAGTGGTGTGGTTGGTTCTTTAGCTGCTGAAAAACTAGGTTTAAATGATATTATTATAGATGTGTCTATAACACCAAATCGTGGCGATTTACTTGGAGTTAGAGGGATAGCTAAAGATTTAGCTAGTTTTGGTATTGGTAAACTTAAACCTTTGCCATTTTCTGCTAGTGAAGTATCTTTTAAAGAAAAATCTAAAATTAAATTTTATTTAGATAAAGAAATCTCACAAAAGTTTTTAGCCACTAAAATTATGAATGTTAAAAATGTGGATTCTCCACAGTGGTTAAAACAAAAACTTAATTTAATCGGTCAAGAAAGTCGTGGGCTTTTAGTAGATATTTCTAATTTTATTTGCTTTGATTTAAATCAGCCTATGCACTGCTATGATCTAAATAAACTTCAAGCTGATATTAATGCTGAAACTTCTATTAAGGTAGAATTTTCACAAAACGAATTTAAATACACTGCTCTTGACGATAAAGAGTATACTCTAAGTAGTATTTCGCCAATTGTTAATATTAATGGTAAAGTGGGAGCAATTGCCGGAATTAAAGGTTCAAAAGATACCTGTGTAGATGAAACTACTAAAAACATCCTTTTAGAATGTGCTTTATTTGATAATAAAACAGTGGCTTTGGCGAAAAGAGAATTAGGAATTAATACGGAATCTTCTTATCGCTATGAAAGAGAAATAGATAGGGATAGTATGAATGAAGCCTTTTTATATGCCGTTCATTTAATTACTACCATTTGTGGTGCCACAGAAAATACAAGTGTAGAAAGTTTTGTGGTAGAAGAACATAAAATTGAGCCAAAAAAATTAACAATATCATTAGGTTATATTAATCAATTGGTAGGAGTTAAGTTTAAAGCTGAAGAAATCACGAAATTTTTAGAAAAATTAAGATTTAATATTTTAAAATTTGGTGATATTTTTGAGGTAGTTCCGCCTTCTAATAGAAATGATATAGATGATAAAAGTGTAATTGTAGCTGAAATTATCCGCCTTTATAGTGCCGATAATCTGCCAAAAGTAGAAATTTATAGAAATTCTAAAAATATTAATAAAGCCTTTGATTATAAATATGCCACTGGTATTAATGCAAAAAAAACTTTAGCAAAATTAGGTATGCAAGAAGTTGTATCCATGTCTTTTATTTCAAATGAACTGGCTAATTTGTTTGGAATTTTTAATGAAGATTTAACTTTGCAAAATCCTATATCTGAAGATTTAGCAATTATGAGAAAATCTTTAATTCCTAGCCTTATGCTTTTAGCAGGAGATAATATCAAAAGAAACTTTGAAAATTTAAGATTATTTGAAGTTGCTAATATTTATAACGATTCTTCAACTCAAGAATCTTCTGCTAGTGGGATTTTAGTAGGAAATTCTACTATAGCTAACTGGCAACAAAAAGCTAAGCCTTATGATGTTTGGCATGCTAAAGAAATTATTTTTGCTTTAATTAATAGCTTAAAGTTTAACCCTGAAAATATGAGTATAATCCAAAAAGATTTACCAAAATATTATCATCCGTATAAAAGTGCTTCGCTAAATATGGGAAAAAATGTTATTGGTTATTTTGGTGAAATTCATCCAAGTATTTCAGATAGCTTAAATATTAAAGTTCCAACTATGGCTTTTGAATTATTTATTGATAGATTACCTGAACCTAAAAATAAAGGATTTACCAAACCTGCCTTAAATTTACCAGAATTTATGCCAGTGCTAAGAGATTTTGCTTTTATTGTAGATAAAGAAACAACTGCTGGTGAGATTATCAGATTAACTAAATCGGTAGATAAAAAAAATATTACAAATGTGGATGTTTTTGATGTTTATGAGGGGAATAATATAGAAAAAAATAAAAAATCTATCGCTATTACTGCTTACCTACAAGCAACTAATAAAACTTTTGTAGAAAGTGAAATTATAGAATTATCTAATAAAATAATTGCTACCCTAGCAAAATCCTTAAATGCAAAACTGCGAGATGCCAACTAAGAAGCTGAGTTAATCCTACTTAAAATAGGATTAACTTTTTTCTTAATCTATTTTTTATCAAAATAATTTAAAATAGATTTTACTACCTCAGCGGTATTTTCGCTCATTTTATTAATTTCAGTTTTGAAAGATTCTTTCGCACTAGAATCTGCCATATCAGATATTTTTTTAATTAATAAAGAATCCTTATTATATAAATAACAAGTTTGTAAAAAAGATGCAGCTTCCATATCTATTGCCAGTGTTTCTTTATAAGGAGAAATCTCAGCAATAGCCTCATTACTTGAGGTATACATATTTTTGATAGTATCTACTTTATTTTTATCGGCAACAAAGCTATCACCAGTAATTACAAAACCATCCATAACCAGTTGCGGATGAGATTGTTTTACGATACTAATTATTTCTTTACCATCTATGATATTGGCAGGGGCTTTGAAAAAAGGATTTTGTTGAGGAATTTGTCCCAATTTATAACCAAAAGCAGTAGCATCTACATCGTAGTAGCCAGCCATTGTTGATAATATAATAGAGCCAACTTTTGTACTATTAACTCCGCCAGCTGAACCAAGATTAATTATAAAATTAGGATCATATTTATTAATTAAATGAGTAGTGGCTGAGGCAGTTGCTGATTTCCCAATTTTTGAGATGATCGTAAAAAGTTTTAATTTATTAAAACTAGATGTATAAACTTTATAAAAATCATCGTTTTCTAATTTTTGTAAGGAAAGAGAAGATATAGCCTGAAATTCTTCTTCCATTGCTATAACTATACCAATTTTTATCTGCATGAAACTACTCTTTAAACTTAATAATATATTCATTATTATATGTTAAATATATACTGATTGCACTTAATTAATTGTTGATTACATGAAGAATATATTTTTAATCCTACTTAGTAGCTTATTTTTTTTAAACCTATTATCTGCCCAAGAAAAATATCAGGTGATTGGTTATTTACCTTCTTGGACAAACTGGGAAGTAGAAGATATAGATGTTAATAAACTAACTACTATTAAATATTCATTTTTAGAAATTAAAAATAATCATGTGATTTTCGGGAGGAATTCTTCAAAATATACTTTTTTAGAAAATTTACAAAAACTACAGGAGCTAAAACAAAAAAATCCTAACCTTAATCTAGTAATATCAGTTGGAGGCTGGGGAGTTGATGGATTTTCATCCGCATCAGCAAACCCTAAACACAGAAAAATTTTTGCTAGAAGTATTGCTAATTTTTTAGAAAAATACCAATTTAATGGTGTAGATATAGATTGGGAATATCCCTTGAGTACAGCCGGAGGGATTATCAAGTCCTCCCCTCATGATAGAGAAAACTTTGTCTTACTCATAGAGGAAATTAGAAATGAATTAAATATTTTAGAACAAAAATATAAACAGCCTTATACAATATCTGTGGCAGTAGGTATAGGTGCTAACCCTTTAAAAGGTATAGACTTTAAGGCAATGGAACTTAATGTAGATTACTTTGGGGTAATGGCTTATAACTTAGCTGGAGTTTTTTCACAAAAGACTATGTCTCATGTAGCTTTATATAAAGATAATAATAACTGGTCTATTAATGATGGGGTATCATTGATTTTAAATAGTGGGATTAATCCTAATATGTTAATTTTAGGAATCGCCTTTTATGGTCGTCCAATGGGAGGGGTAGAAGGAGATTCTAAAAACGGATTATACCAAAACTTTAGCGGTAATAGTGGTAAAAATTCGGCTACTTATAAATATATCCAAGAAAACTATTTAAAAAATGCTGATTTTAAAGTATTTTTTGATAAAAAAACAAAATCAACTTATGCTTATAACAAAAAAGATAGAATTTTTGTTTCTTATCATGATCCTAAAAGTATAAAAGAATTAATAAAATACATGAAAGCAAAACATCTAGGTGGTGTTTTAATTTGGGAAATTACTCAAGATAGTGATGATAAGAAGCTATTATCAGTTATTAATAAATATATAGATTAAGGAAATACTATGAAAATACTAGGTATTTATGAAAAAAAAGAAGATGGAATGATTTTAGTCCATCATGTTAAATCAGCAATTAGAGATTTAGGGCTTATTAATATAGAGGTTGATACTACAGCAACTATGCCACAATCTAATGAGGTAGCTAATCTTTTTGTAATGAATCGTGAATTAGCCAGTAAAAGTTCTTTAGCTAATATTATGATTGTTGAAAATACTATGGATTATGCTGATATTAAAGAAAAACTTAAAAAAACCTTTATTATTTATGGACTGTTAGATTTTAAAAATTATTAAACCACGAATTTTTATATAAATTTGCTTTAAGCGATATATAATCATATCAATAATTCTGGTAAAAGGTAAAACAGCAATTAAGGAGTATCCTAATAAAAGGTGCGATAAAGTAAGCCATTTTAGGTTTTCTAAATACTGTGAAGGATTCTTTTTAAAACTAAATAAAGCATTAAAATAGTTAGAAAACCCTATACTTTTAAGAGCTTTATCTTCTAAAGTGGTAGAAGCTCCAATAGCTAAGAATCCTAAAAGAATATGGAGAACAATAATTAAAGACATAATTTTCTCCCCTATAGATCCCTTAAAGGAAACTTGATTTTTAAAATATTTTTTGCAAATTACAATTACAATATAAGTTAAAAAGAAAGCAACTATCAATCCGCTTACCATTCTTGCTAATTTGCTTTGTAAATCACCAGATAATCCTATCAGTAAAAAAATTTCCCTTGCTACAAAATAGCCAGCAAAATGTAAAAACACTAAGGTAATTATTCCCATATTTACATATTTAGCGATATTTTCATCTTCTTTATTTAAATAGGGGGTAGATTTAATAGTTTTAGTTATTTTATATATACTTCCTAAAATAAATAATAAAATGCAAGTATAAGCATAAAATTCAAAAAGTATTGTAAATAGCATTTTTTTATCCTCGTATATATCTTATTAAAATAGTAGGATATTGCCATAAATGCAAGTTAAAAATTTTTAAAGAATCCAAAAAAAGCGATTCGTATTAGCCTATAAAAATAGCAGTAGAAATATGTATAAGTGGGAGTATCAGCAATTTTATTGCTAATTTTTGCAATATCTATATTAAAAAAGGTATCTATATTTGTCTTTTAATTTTATTTGGTATATATCTATTCTATAAATAAAAATACATTAAAGGATTTTGTTATGGCTGGTGAAAATGTTGTAGAATATGAAGGAAGTAAAATATCTTTATATGCTCCTGAAGTAGGTGGTAAAAGAGATATAGCTTATGTAAGACCAGGCGATGAGATAAATCTTAATTTTGATATTAATGATGCTGCCACATTAAAAGTTGAAATAATTAAAGGTGATGTGCATTTAGTTTTTGCTAATGGTTCTACTTTAACTTTAGTATCTATGGCTTCTCTTGGTTTTTCGGACAGTGGTCCAAAAATAATTACTCTAGATGGTAGAACTTTAACGTTAGAAGAATTTCTTAGTGCAGCCGCTGTTTTAAATTATAACGAAGCTCTTTTAATTTTAGCTAATGAAAATCAAGTAGAATATTCTTCTAGTGAGCCTAAGTTAATTCAGGTAGCCTCAGATCAAGAAGCAGATAATGCTGCTGGTACTCCAATTACAGGGCAGGGAACTTCAGATGTTCTTACCAAGGGTGTGCCTGCTGATGCCATTGATACAATTGGTACAGTGGAAACACAAGGAACTTCCACAGGAAGAGGCTCTTTTGTAGCAACAATTTGGACAACAGATTCGCCGTATACTTTAGATAAAACCAACTACATGCCAGGTGATACCACTGAAAAAAGCCAACCAAACTTAGAAACTAAAGTTTTATATGGTTCACAGTTATCTAACATTGGAACAACCACTGTTGGTGGTACAGATTTTATGACTTATAACTTTGAAAATGGTTTTGGTTATACTGATGATAAATATTCACAGGTGTATGCAAATACTGTAAATCAAGGGGGGGCAAGTCAAAATATTTTTATTAATAACTCTTCCGATGATATGAAGTATGTATTTAATATGAATTATACTAAAGGAATTGCTCCTTCTTATATTGAGATTATTATTCCTAAAGCTGTTGAAAGTTTTGTAAAATTATCAGAATTTGCTGGTATGGAATTTAGTAATATTTCTTCTACCAATGAAGGAACAGTATATGCCATATCAAATATTAATCCAATAGGGATAATGCAATTTTTATTATCTTTCCCAACTAATACTCAGATTACTAACTTTGATATAACCTATTCTATAAGATACTTAGATCCAAGTACAGGTGAGTTTAAACTGGCTAGTTCTACGACTTCTATTTCTTTGTATCCAGTTAGTGAGGATAGTCATTTAGATAAAAATAATGGTTTTGTATTATCTACAGTGCCAAATCCAGTAAATGTAACCACAGGCAGTGGTGATGATATTATTGTTGGTGGTGGTGGTGCTAATACCATAAACTCAGGAGCAGGTAATGATAAAATTTTTACTTATGGTGGAAACGATATTGTTGATGCTGGTAGTGGTAATAATGAAGTTTGGGGATCGCAAGGAGATGATATTCTAAACGGTGGATCTGACAGCAATAAATTATATTACGATAATCGTAATACAGGTATTGATCCAACTGGTCTTTCTTTTAAAGATTCCTATTATAATACCAATGGGGCTTCTTCAGGTATATTTGTTTACTATGGCTTTGATACTGATGCTCTTAAAGATTTTGCCGGTTCAAGTTTCTCCAATCTTTCTAAAATTTCAGATGGAGATATTCTTATTAAAAAAGCACAAGGTATAGATATTGTAAAAGGTTTTCAAGATATTTATTTATCACAATATAACGATACTTTGATTGTTTCAGAAACTACAGACTTAGGTAATTTTAAAATTCATGGTGGTGATTTAACTAGTAGCAGAACAGATAATGATACTGTAGTTATTGAAGAAAATTTTGTTGGAGCAGTTATTAGAATTGGTACTACCTCTACTATTGAAAATTCAGCTAATACAACTTTAGTAACTTTTGATGGCTTTGAAATCGTTAGAGGTTCTGTTAATGATGAAACATTTTACGGTGGTATTATTTCAGGATTTAGCGGTACAACTACATCTATTACTTTAGATGGTATGGGTGGGTATGATATTCTTTCTTATGAAAATCTAGGTACTGGTAATTTTATTATTTTTGATGCTAATACTGGAGTAGTAAATAAAAATGATAGTACTGGTGGTATAGGATCTGATGCTATAAGAAATTTTGAAGAAATTAAAGCCTCAGCTGGTGATGATACTTTTTTTGGTTCTTTCTCTAATAATTATGTTTATAGTGGTTTAAGTGCTAGCGATACTATGTCTTATGAAAAAGCTAGTGCTGCTGTTTCTATCGTTTTAGATGGTTCTACTGATTATCTTATCTATAAAACTGCATCTTTCTTTACTGCTGCTGAGCTTTCAACTAGTAATGCTTTTAAAGATGAGCTAGAAGGTTCTTTTGATATTAATGGTAATTTAACTTTATCTAGTAAAAATGATATTATTATTATTACCGATGAAGCAGGAAGCTATAGTGGTTTTAATGGCGGACTAGGAAGAGATACTTTAAGTTATGCCGATTTAGCTAATGGGATTACCGTTCTTTTTGATAATACAGGTGTAGGAAAAATTACTAAATCTGGTGGTGGTGTTGATACTTTTGATATGATGATAACCACAACTACAGGGCAAGATGCGATTAATATTTACAGTATTATTGGCACTGACGGTGATGATGTTTTTTTAATGGATGATGCTGGCTATGTGGATAGTAATAATCAGGGAAATCGCTCTGGTTTTTCTTTAGATGCTCGTGGAGGTAATAATACTTTATCGTATGCTGGTATTTTAAAAGATAGTGCTGGTGATGGTTCTGGCTTTGGTGTAACTTTTGTGTTTAGTAGTGGTAATACTACAGTTACTAGAGCAGCAAGTAGTATTACAGATTATTTCTCTAATTTTACAACTTTTTTTGGTTCAGATTTTGGTGATAATGTTGTTTTCTCTTTAGGTACTACGGTTGCTAGTATTCAAGGCTTAACTTTTGATTTAGGAGCTGGCGAAGATACTGTAAGTTTTTCAGCATTGCCAACTAACGAGGTAGATCATATTGATATAAGTTTTAATGGTGCCGATATGTTGGTAGAGTTCTTAGACAAAAGTGGAGCCAATATTGGGAGTTCAACTTTTATAAATACTGAGGGTGTTTATGGAACAGCTGGTGATGATATATTCCATGCTATAAGCGGAATGAATACATATTTTGATGGTGATGCTGGAGTAGATACGGCTGATTATTCTTTGGTGGATGAAGATTTAATTTTTAATTTATTCCAAAGAACTAGAGGAAATGTTGAAAAAGGTAGTAATAATCTTGATACTATTTTAAATGTTGAATACATTAAAGGTGGAACAGCTAACAATTATTTTTATGTTGATAGTTCAGTATCTTATACTTTAGAAGGCGGTGGAACCTCTAATATTGCCAGTTATCATAACTCTACTTCAAGTATAACTTTTGATGTAGCTAAAAATATTGTAAACAAAGGAAGTGGCTCGGCTGCCCAAAGTGATACTTTAATAAATATTGAAACAGTTAAGGGTTCTACTTGGAATGATGTTTTCTTGGTAGATTATAACATAGCTAATCCTTTACCTGTATATAGATTATATGGTAATGATGTGTTTGGTGATGGTAGTGGTAACATGATTAATCCAAGCAATGATACCGATGTGGTTAATCTTTCTTCTTTTCTAACAGCTTTAAATCTTATTTTAGATAGTAGTGCTGCTGGTTCGTATAATATATACGATAATACTACAGGACAAATAACTGCAGAGGGGAATGTTACTATTACTGTGCCTGTTAGTAGTGGAAATATAAACTTAGAATTATTTCATATTGAAGGATTTATCTTAGGTGATGCTGATGATGTAGTTGAAATTATCTCTTCTTATGAGGCTTCTATTGCTAGAACTAGATGGAGTATTGATGGCGGAGCTGGTGTTAATACTGTATCTTATGAAAATGATACAAATTTAAGTAATATTCAACCAAATAACTCACAAGGTAATGTTTTACAAGTAGCTTTAAGTGCTACAGGAGCTACTGTTGGTAGATATTATAACGATTCTACTGGGAATGCTGTTAGGGTTGAAGATACTTTAACCAACATTCAAAAATTAGTTTTATCTTCTAAAGATGATGTTGTAGGTGTAAATACTGGTTGGGAGAGATCAGGAATTTTAGAAGTTGATGCAGGGGCTGGTAGTGATACATTAAGTTTTACTGGTATTAATGATGAAATTACTGTGGATTTTGAAACAGATGGTTCGTTTTTAGCTCAAATTATTAATACTACAGGAACTTTACCATCATTTCTTAATTTTGAAAATATTCGTCTTTCTAGTGGTAAATCTACAGTAACTTTCAAAGATGGTAGTAGTTTTGGTAATGTTACTATTACAGGTAGTAGTGGTATCAATGCTGAAGCTATTTTAGATCTATCGGCATTAACTTCTTCTGTAGATATACTTTTATCACAAGATAAAGATGGGATTGATCATATTACAGGTGGTATGAATGTAGATATTACTTTTTTCACACCTTTTTCTAATAATGGTTTTACTATGGTTCTTGCTAACAATGGTAATTTAGTTCAAGGTAGCTCTGGAAAAAGCATGAACTTTACCGGAACAGGAACAAATAATACTTTAGATTATTCACAGGTAACTACCTTTGGTGTAAAAATTCAGATTGGTGATTATAAAGATAGTAGTGGTAATATAGTTCATACCAATGATGGTGGTAGAGTTATTAAAAATAATAATGATATAATTTACGATGGATTTGATGACAGCTTTACTACAATTAAAGGTACAAATAAAGCAGATACTGTATGGATTACTGATTTAAGTGTTAATTTTAGCTCAAAAAATATTAATTTAGGTGGGCAACAAGGTGATAATGTTTTAATAGATATTGCTAAGGGAGTATCTTTTAATATTGATACTACTGTGGTTAGTGATGGTACAAATGATTTAAATATTCAAGGGATTAATGGTGTAGATACTGTTAATTTTGGGAATTCTGATAATACTATAGTTTTTGATACTGGGTTTGAAGGTAGTTCTAACCCAATGGCTTATGCTTCGTATCTTGGAAATTCTGCATCTAAAAACACTTTAGATTTCTCAGCAATGCAAACTGTTATTTTTGATGCTAATACTCAAAAAGTTGCAAAAGGACAATCTGCAAACACTCCTTATGCTAATATTGTTTGGGCTCAAGGAGTAAGTGTTTCTGGTAATATTGATATGACCTTCAGAAATTTTTTTAATATTGTAGCAGCTGCAACTGAAACAATGTTCTACGGTCAAGCTAGAAATAATTATATCTTTACAGGAAACAGTAGTGGTAATGATACCATGAACTATAGTCAAGCTGTAAGTAATATATCAATTTACTTAATGGATCTAGAGATTCAAAAAGGTGTAAATTTTATAGATAAGTTTAATAATATTGATACAATTGTTGGAACACAATTTGCTGATACAGTAGTAATTAATAAAATGCAAGCTATGACCCAACAAATGACTATAGATGGTGGTGGTGGTACGAATTCAGTTAATTTTGATTTTGATGCTGCTAGTGGTACTCATATTAATGTAACTTTTGTGCCTGGTCAAACATCATTTGATTTAATCAATGGTAGCAATACTACAACAGTTAATGTGAATTTTGTAAATTTCACATCTTTTAAATTTACCCAGAACAATGATATTATTTCTGTAGATTCTTCTTTAGCTAGTGGCAACAGATACAATGGTGATCTAGGAAATGATAAAATTGAATATACTGGTAGTGAAGATATAATTTACGATGCAGTTCGTGGTACAGTAGATAGATCTGGTGGTGCTGGAACTTTAATAGATTTTATCAGTAATATTGAAACTATTGCTTATACAGGTACAGGTACAGCTACATTTAGAGGAAGTGAAACAACTAATAGAACCTATATGGGAGATGCTGCTAATGCTGGAGGAGGGTCAATTCTTGATTACTCGGCTAATGCTCCAAGTTCAGCTATTAGGGTAGACTTTACAGCTAATAGCAATGGTCTTATGAGTGTACTAAAAGGACAAAACAATAATACCGATTATTTTAATGGTTATATTACCGAGTTAATTGGAACAAGAGGTAATGATGTTTTTGTGCTTGCCAATAGAACTGCAGGTTTACCTGATATAACTTTAAGAGGTGGTGGCGGAAGCGATAAGGTTTCTTTTGCTAATGTTGCTAATTCAGGTGGAACAACAGAGTTTGAAATTGATTCTAGTGGAAATATTTCAGTTATCGGTGGTGGTAGTGGTTTTAGTGGCTACAATATTGATAGTAGTTCTATTAAAGGTTTTGAATTAACTAAGGGAAATGATATTTTCCATGGTAGTGTAGATTCAGAATTAACCCTTGATGGTGGAGCTGGTGTAGATATTTTAGATTACTCATCATTACCTAGTACTGCAAGTTTAACTGTAGATTTTAGTGGTAATGGTACTGTACAAAAATTTGATGGTACTTCAAACTTTATAGATTTCTTTACTAATTTTGAAGGTGTTAAAACCGGAGCTGGTGATGATACAGTTATTATTGCTGATAAAATTATTAGTGGAGCAGCAGGAGCGGCTAGCATTGATGTTGGTGGTGGAGACAATGCTTTAAATGCTTCTTTAATTACCTATAATATGAAAGTAACATATGGACAAAATAATAATTTCCAAGCAGTTGTTGAATATAGTGGTGGAAATCTTGGTAGCCCTACAACTGTAAACTATGATGGTTTTCAACAAATTACCTTAGGTCAAGGTAAAAATGATGTTACTTATTATCACAATGCTGCTTATGAAAATAGAACTATGAGATTTGTTTCAGCAACTGGTGGAATATCTGGTTCATTCTTGTTAGCAGGAAACGGAAATCCTGGTTCAAACGGGTTAACCACATTCTTTATTGATGGGGTAACAGATATTGGTGGTTTTTCTTTTTCTACAACTCAAGGCGGTAATCCTTTCTTAGAAGTTTCTAATTTTAGTGAAGTTGGCTCTTCTCCTACTACTAATGTTAATTATGAACTTCATATTAATGCTGCTGGTTTATCTAATAGTCATATATTCAGAGGTGGATATGGATCTCAGGCTATAGATTCAATAGAATATTCTAATGCTATTAGTGGTTTATCTGCAGGAGTTACAAAAGATAGTAGTGGTAATGTTATTATAGAAGTAAAAGGTAGAAGTGCAACAAATCAATTTACAGATGTTTTGTATAACATTGAAGAAATAACTTTATCCGATGATGATGATATTTTTGAAATTGATAACATTCAAGGATATTCTACTAATCCTAATACTCCAGTTGTTATTGATATGGGTGGTGGTTCTAACGATGAATTATCTTTAGCTCATGTTCAAATAGGAATTACAGCAAGTGTTGATGATCAAGGAAATTTAGATCTATCTGGTATGACTAACTTTGGGGCTATTAATGTTAAGAACTATAATACTATTTCATTAACCAATCAGGCTGATAAAATTTCGTTCCAAGAAAATTATGGTACAGTTATTAATGGTAATGGTGGTGATGATACAGCTGATTATACAACTAATACTTTTACCGATGGATTAACTCTTAGTATAGTTGAAGATCTCAGTGGCAATGTTATAATGAATGTTAATAAAAAAGTTAGTAATGCGGATGATCAGATCTTAAACTTTGAAATATTTAATTTAACTGATTTTGATGATGACTTTGTTTATACAGGTAGTTTATCATTATCTACAAATCAAATTACTATTAATATGGGACAAGGTTACGACTCTGTTGATTTTTCTAATATGGATACAAAAATAAGCGGAACAACCTTTACTTATAATACTAATGGTGAGCTAATTATATCTAATAGTGGTACTAGTGCAAATGGTGGTGTTGCTCTTAATTATAAAATTACAGGTATGGATTTAGTAATTTTAGGTGGTACTAACAGTTCTTTATCTATAGAACAACTTCCTCCAACTGGTAGTACAGGGGGAGTAACTTTTGATGGTGGTAATTCTGCTAATGTTTCTATATTAGACCTATCAAAAATTGCTAATGCTAGTGGTATAACTGTAGATGTTTTTGCAGAAAGTGCTATAGATAGTACTGGCAATTTTGGTTTAAATTATGTGAATTTTAGAGGAATAGCTGGTAGCGATAAAATAACAACCTACTTAATGAGTGAAGTTAATACTTTTAATGCTAATATCAGTTATCAAATAAATACTCAATATAGCGGTGCTTCTATTTCTTATGAAGGAACAAATGGGGGTATGCTAGGTGCTATTAATGTTGAAATTGATGGTGATAATGCAACTGTTACTAAATCTAACAATGAAGTAGATACTATTAAAGGAGGATTTAAAGAATTTAAAGGTTCAGAATACGATGATACTTTTGTTTTTAAATCCTCGTGGAAAGATGGCTTAATTGTTGATGGTGTAGCTGGTTTTAATTCTAACGATACTTTAGATTTAAGGGCTATAAATAGCACTATCTCTTATGCAATTGATCTTGCAAATAACAATGGTGATATTGCTACTTTAGCTACTGGTGAAAAAGCTACATTTAAGGATTTTAGAAATATTCTTGGATCAAATGCTAATAATAATACTTTCACTTTAGCTTTAGCTAGCATGGCAAGAGATTATACTGGTGTATCTATAAATATGGGTACGGGGACTGGTAATACATTTACTACATCAGGAACAAGCTTAGGTGCTAATGTAGTAGGTAATGTTAATATTACTTCTGGTACTACATCTACTGTATTTCTAACTTCAATTATAAATAGTTATGCTTTATCAGTAAATATGGTTGGTTTTGATACTTTAAATTTCAGTGCGGATATGGATATAAATTTATCTTTTGCGGATTATAGAACTAGTACCATAAAATCAATTAAAGGTAATAGTGCTAGAATTAACTCTGTAGATGTATCAACTTCTTCTGCTGATGTAAATATTGATGCTAATGGTTTTATTTTAAATGGTGGTACTACATCTATAAACTTAGATAGTTTTAAAACTTTAGTCTTAGGTAATCAAGCAGATACTATCCATTTTATTAGTTTTATTAGTGGTTTAGATATTGATTCTGGTGGTAGTGGTGCTGCTAATCCAGATGTTTTATCAATTGATGCTAGTGGCATTAACTTATACTTTACAAACGATGTTATTCAGGTTTATCAAACTGCTAATTCAAATTTTGGTGTAGATCAGCATTCACAGTTTACAAATTTCCCAAGGATTAATGCTTCTGCTACTGGAGTTAATATTATAATATTAGATAATGCCAGATTAAGTTATCTATCTGGTAATGGTAATGGAATATATTTAGGTAATGGTGGTAGTTTATCATTAAAAGGTACAGATGGTGTTAGTGATTCTGTTTCTGAGGTTAAGTTAGATTTAACTACTACTACTAGTCCTTATCATATTCAAATTAATGCGGCTAATTTTACTGTTGCTGGAGTTAATAAATTTTATTTTGGTAATGGTAACGATATAGTTACTTACGAATCTAGTAATGGGGAAGATATTACTGTAGATGGCGGTGGTGGTGATAATACATTTAATATTATGAATGCTGGTACTCCTTCTTATGTACAGTTAATTGTTAATGGTAATTATATAGAAAGATCACAAGGTAATTTACATATAAGTAATTTCTTTACTATTGATATGTCTGGATTACCTGCTAATACTGATAAAAGAATTAATGTTACTGAAATATCTAAAGGAGAATTTTATACCTTTAAGAATATAGATTCACTAATATTTAGTAGTGATTTTAAAACAAAACATGTTGATTATGCTATTATTGATGGAAATTCTGTTCAGTTTGCTGCTAGAACTACTAATGATATAAGTATAACTGCAACATATGGTGCAAATTCTCCAGCATTTTCTTTTGATACAGGATTTTCTCTTGATTATGATTTTAGAGTTAAATTAACCAATATGTTGAATACTAATACTAGTTCTATGTCAAAAGGTATTAATGCCCCAACTATGGCAAGTGGTTATCATTCAACATTAGAATTAACTGATCTATCAGATAAGGGAACACAAGCTAGTACTTATAGTTTTTCGGTTACTGGAACTAATGGTTTTGATATAAGTAGTACTAGTTCTAATGTTAAAACTTTTGGATTTAATCAATATGAATTAGGAAATTATACATCTCAAATATCGTATAATACTACTACCATAACAAATGGTTGGGAGATTTCTGGTGGTGGTGGTAAACAAGATACTATAGATCTTAATAATAATGTAACACTTAATGGAAATAGAATATCTGATGGTAGTGGCAATACTCATATTGCTCAAGGTTTTGAGATTTTTAAAAATTCTAAAAAAATTACTTTAAGTATTTCAGAAGATCAATATCAACAAGAACAAATGGCTATGGATTCTGATTCTGTAAGTAGCAGAAATTCTTCTCATTCTTCAGTGATGCAATATTCAATGACTAATGATAACGATACTTTAATTGTTAGTGAGGTTAAAAATAATACCATTGTTGATACATTAAAAGGTGATGATGCAATTATTTTAAATGGTAGTGCTTCTTCTTATAATGTACAACATTTTAAAGATGCTTATATTATGATAGATGGTAAACAATATGCAACTGGTGGTAGCTATTTAATAATTACTGATGAAGATGGTAACCAAATGTATATTTTTAATGCTGATCTTGATGATATTAAATCTGGTGGGAATATAAAACACGACGAAAATGGTAATAGTGTAAGTGATGGTTATAAACATGGTGATAGCTATGATAGTTCTATACCAGTAGAAAACAATAATAATAACTCTCATCAAAATAATAATCATAATTCTGGTGATAGCAATGGAAGTAATACTTATAGTGCAGGCTTTGATAATAATTTAGATTCATCTAATTCTCATAATCAAGAAAATATTGTTAATAATGATACTGCTCCTAATCATAATGTAGATCATCCTTCACTTGATAATGGTTCGCATAACAATGTTAATGATTTACCTTTTGAGTTAGTAGAAAATGGTAGCCTAGATTTACCATTTGAAGATGAAGTTAATGTAGTAGATAATATCCATCAAGATAATACTGAACAACCTAATCATGATAACAACCTGGATAATAATAATTTATCTAATATAGATAATCTCATGATACATGTAGATGTAAATCAAGATGGTAATCAAAATATTTCTGAAAATGATTTAACTAATATTTTAAATCAAACTTTCACTAATGAAAATGATGATTTAGATAGCATTAACCTTGACCTTGCTTCTAATCACGGTATTGATATTAGTTCTATTAATGAAAATCTTGTAGAAGAAACTATCCTGCAAGAAAGTGATATTGATAGCTATAAGTTAGAATCAGAAAGAACTGAGGATGGTACTTTGAAATTGCATCAGCATAACAATGGTTCTAACAACGGTGGACTAAATTAAAAGTTAATTCTTTTGGACTTCTATTTCGTCGGATTGCTCCTCACATATGTTTAATATGCTACGGAGCAATCCTCCTAATATAAGTCTCAAAATAATTAACTTTTATAAGTTATTTTTATTGATTTTTAGGGAAGTTAATTCTCAAAAGAATTAACTTTTTGTAAAACTCTCATACTATTCAACTTTATAAAAGATAGTTATAGTTCTAAGTTTCTTATATTATTTTATACCGCTATTTTGTATTTACAGGGTGGTGGTATTTTTTTAGTTAATTATTTGTTTTTTAATATTTTTTAAACTTTTAAATTTATTGCTAAAAATTTTTATAAAAATATTTGTTATTTCGCAAGACTTCGTTTATACTAAAATCGTATAGAAATGTTAATTTAATATAATCTAATTTAAGGTGTATGTTTTGGCTCAAAGAAGTAATACTGCGAATGTAGATCCTAGATCCATTAATTTTGCTGATGTTAAAAAAAGGCTAGAGGATAAAATTGATAGGATTAATTCTTATCAATCTAAAAAAGGTACATTCAGAGATGCTAATAGTGGTGGTGGATCTGTTTCTCCTAGCTCGTTTCAAGCTGGTAGTGGTAATAGACCAGCCCAAAATAATGCTAACCGCTTTGCAGAGCCACAAAGAAACACTGGATTTTCTCCAGCCTCACAAACAACACCTCAAAGTTCACCTTATTCATCAGGAAGTGGTGGATATTCTCCATCTGCAGGATATTCCGCTGATGATAGAAATAGTAGATTTGCCTCTTCTAACGAATCAAGATTAGGTGGTCGTGGCAGTGCTAGTGCTGGTGCAAGAGAGTTTAATTCAGAACCTCGTCAAAACGAAGCTCCAGCCCAAAGTACTAATCCTTACAATATGGTAAGAAGAGATAGTGGTACAGATAATTCAGCTAGTGAACAAAGATACGGGCAAAGTTCTCCAAATATTAGTATTGTAGGTCCTTCTTTAGCAGATTATTACACTAATAGTAGAGCTACTGAGAATAAAGATAGAGAAATTCCAGAGAATTCTTATCAAAAACAATTAGATTTCTTAGAACAAGAAAGATTAGACGATTTAAGAAATAGAGCAGGTGATTCTAAATTATCTTATTTAGCTGATAACTTAAATAAAATTGAAGGCAGAATAGAAAACATTCAAAATACTCAAGGTTTTTCAGGATTGTTAGGACCTATGGATGTTTCTTTAGAAATTATTCAAAGAAAACTAGATAAACTAGAGCAAGATAGAATAGATTCTTTAAGATCAAAAATTGATCAAGAAAGATCAAGAGATTTAGAAAAATCTATTGAGAAGCTAGGTGCTAAAATTGAAGACTCTTATAATGCTGGTAATACCCTTTACAATAGAGTTCCGTCAGATTTAGAAATCATTCAAAAGAAACTAGATAGATTAGAGCAAGATAAACTTGATACTCTAAAATCTAGACTTGAAGAAGATAGATCTTCTGAAATTATGAGAAATTTAGAAAAAATTGAAGCTAAACTAACAAGCTCAGTTGATAAAACGGTTTTAGATAAAACAGCTTACTTAGAGGCTTTATCTAAGGAAGATTTACTAAGAAAAATTGAAAAATTAGAACAAGATCGTATTGATGATATTAGAAGTTTAATGGAGCAAGAAAAGGCTCTACTTCTTAATAAACAAATTGAAAAATTAGAATCTAAAATTGAGCAGGCTTTATCTAATTCAGCTGTTGAGAAAAGCTCAATTGAAGCTTCTGCTGAATTAGCTAGAAAACTAGAAAGAATAGAGCAAGCTAAAATAGAAGAAGCAAGAGTAAGAAAAGAAGAAGAAAAATTAGTAGCTTTAAGCAGAAGTTTATCTAATATAGAATCTAAATTAGGTGAAAAACAAGCTGTATCTACAATCCCTGATGCAATGGGAGACTTCTTAAATAGTATTACTGATAGATTGCAAAGATTAGAGCAAAATAAAAATTCTGAAAATCTAAATCCTTCTTTTGATAAATATGGTTTAGAAAGAAGTTTATCTAACTTAGAAAATAAAATAGAAAAAATTTCACAACCAGCTCCAACTTATAATATAGATTCAAGATATGCTTCTATTTTAGAAGGAATTGAAAGAAAGTTATCACGACTAGAACGAGACAGGGTAGATGAGTACAAGGAGCGAAGTGAGAGCGACAAACTGTCAGGGCTCAGCAAAAGTCTTGAAAGAATTGAAGGTTCTTTAGTTTCTAAATCATCATACCCTATAGCGGTAGAAGGTGACGGTCTAGGAAAAAAGTTCGATAAGCTAGAACAAGAAATTCGTTCTAGCTTAGAAAGAGACAAACTATCTAATTTACAAAGAAGTTTAGATAAAATAGAAACTAAGCTAGATTCTACTTCTAAAGCAACAATTGCTCCTGCAGTTAGTAATGATTTTTCTAATGCTTTTGCTGAGTTGTCTAAAAGATTAGACAGTTTAGAGAAAAAAAGATTAGAAGAGTATATTCCTAAAGAAAATTCTTTAGAGGATTCTAAATTAGTAGCTATTTTAGAAAAAATAGATAATAAACTTAAATCTGTAAGTGAAAATACTTCTAATAAAAGTGAAGTAAAAAAAGATCCTGTTATTGAGGAAATTCAAAGAAAACTTAGTAAATTAGAAGAAACTAAATCAAAAGATTTATTATTACAGGCTGAAAAAGAAAAATTTAATAATTTCTCTAATTTGGTAGAAAAATTAGATTCTAAAATAAACAACTTATCTTCAAATAATTCTGCTAACAAAACATCTTCAGGGGATGAAGTAGCTAAATTAGCTGATAAAATTGCGAAATTAGAGAAAAATAGACTTGAAGAAGCTAAAGAAAAACAAAATTTAGAAAGATTTAATAATATTTCTAATTATATGGAAAAATTGGATTCTAAATTAAGTAATATTTCTCAAGGTAATGTTAATAAACCTCAAACTAGTTCTAGTGAATTAACACAATTAGCTGATAAAATTGCAAAAATAGAGCAAAATAGATTTGAAGAAACTAAAGAAAAACAAAATTTAGATCGTTTCTCTAGTATTACTTCATACTTAGAAAAATTAGAAGATAGATTATCTGCTAAAAAAGAAGCAACTTCAGTTGATTCTTCGCAATCTGCTAAGTTAGATGAACTTAGTAAACAAGTAGAGAAGCAACAAGAAAAAATTACTGAACTGCAATCAAAATTAGAGAAAGAAAAATTTGATTCGCTTAATCGTCATTTGCAAAGTTTAGAGCAAAAAATTGATGAAAAAAACAATGCGGTAAAAGAAATTAATCTTCAAGCTCTTGAAGAACTTAAAAAAAAAACCAATGAAGAGCTTTTAGAAAATAAAGAAGTAAATTCTATTTTTTTAGAAATTAAAAATCGTGTAGATAGCCTAGAAGCTCAAAAAAATGAAGCCGAAAGAAATGCTATTTTTACGGAGATAAGTAATCGTCTTAGTAAATTAGAAACTCATAATTTGGAATCTAAAAATAATAATCAAGATAACCCTCTTTTATTAGAGCTAAAAACTAAGCTAGATAATTTATCTTCACATAAGGAAGATATTAATAATCCACTATTTTTAGCAATTAATACTAAACTAGAAAGTTTAGTAAGCCAAAAAGATAATGGTCATAGTAATATCCTTTTAGAAATTAAAAATCACCTTAATAGCATAACTCAGCAAAAAAATGAGGGACATAGTCCTGTTTTATTAGAAATTAATAATAAAATAGATAAGCTAAGTTTAAAAGAAAATGATTCTGATAAGTTGTTATTGTTAAATTTACAAAATCGTGTAAATGCTTTTGAACAGCAAAAAAATGAAATTAATAATGCTTCGTTTTTAGAAATCAAAAAACAATTAGATGAAATAAACTCCAAAAATTATGAGAATGTTAGTTCAATTCTAACAGATGTAAAAGATATTTTAGAGAATCTCAAAGCTCAAAAAAATGAAGTTCCACACGATAAAGAATTGGCGGAAATTAATTATAAGTTAAATAGCATAATTGAACAAAAAAAAGATTATCATAATCCTCTTCTTGATAGTATTAAAAATCGTTTAGATAGTTTAGAAGCTAAAGTGCAAGACACTGATAATCCGCTACTAGTAGAACTAAAAAATAAAATAGATAACTTATCATTGCATAAAGAAGATACCAATAACCCATTGTTTTTGGAACTAAAAAAAAAGCTAGATAATTTATTAGAGCAAAAAGAAAATGATTATAATAATGCGATTGTAGAAAGCACCCTTTCAGCAATTAGTAATCGTATAGATAGCCTAGAAGCACAAAAAGATGAAGCTGAAAGAAGTGAGGTTTTTGCTGATATAAACAATCGCCTAAATAATTTAGAAACTCGTAATTTAGAAGAAAAAAATAATAATCAAGAAAATCCTACTTTAATAGAGATAAAAAATATTTTATCTAATTTAAGTTCTAAAAACACAACAGAAACTAACAATAGTTTTTTAAAAGAACTTACTGATAAGCTAGAAAAAAACAATAATCTTAATAATGCTATTTTAATAGAGATTAAAGATAGTTTAAATAACTTAGATTCGCAAAAAAGTACTGCAAGAGATTTACTTTTAGATACTATAAAAAATAGATTAGATAATCTGCAATTAACAGTTGTTGAAAATTCTTCTTCAAAAGATGATAGTACTTTAGATAGTATCAATAGTCGGCTAGATAGCTTAATTTCGCAAGAGAAAGACTCTAATACTATTCTTTTATTAGAATTAAAAAACAAAATAGATAGTATTGCTGATCAAAAAAACGATAGTAATACTCCACTTCTTGATAGTATTAAAAATCGTTTAGATAATATAGAGTTTCAAAAAAATGAATTCTATAGTAAAGCGATTTTATCAGATATAAATAACCGCCTTAGTAATTTAGAGGCTAAAAATAATCCTGCTGATAATTCTTTGTTATTAGAAATAAAAGCTAAGTTAGATAATATTTCTTTACCAAAAGAAGATAACAATAATAATATATTATTTTTAGAATTAAAAAATAAGCTAGATAATTTATCATTACCAAAAGAGGAAGTTAATAGCTCATTATTATTTGCAATTAATCAAAAGTTAGATTCTCTAACTACTCAAAAGCATGATAATTATGAGAATATTCTTTTAGAAATAAAAAATCATCTTAATGCTTTAACTCAGCAAAAGCATGAGGCACATAATTCTCTCTTATTAGAGCTTAAAAATAAGTTAGATAATATTTCTTTACCAAAAGAAGAAGTAAACAGTCCTTTATTATTAGCAATTAATCATAAGTTAGAAACTCTGGCAGAGCAAAAAAAAGATAATCATAATAATGATATTTTAGAGAATGCACTTTCAGCAATCAGTAATCGTATAGATAGTTTAGAGGCTCAAAAAAGCGAAGCTGAAAGAAATGAGGTCTTAGCTGATATAAATAACCGCCTTAGTAATTTAGAAGCTAAAAATAATTCTGCTGATGATTCTTTATTATTAGAAATAAAAGCTAAGTTAGATAATATTTCTTTACCAAAAGAAGACAACAATAATAATATATTATTTTTAGAATTAAAAAATAAGCTAGATAATTTATTATTACCAAAAGAGGAAGTTAATAGCCCATTATTGTTTGCAATTAATCAAAAGTTAGATTCTCTAACTACTCAAAAGCATGATAATTATGAGAATATTCTTTTAGAAATAAAAAATCATCTTAATGCTTTAACTCAGCAAAAGCACGAGGTGAGTAATTATCATCATTTATTAATAGAGTTAAAAAACAAAATAGATAATCTTTCTTTGCATAAAGAAAGTGCAAGTAATCCATTACTAATAGAGCTAAAAGATAAGCTGAACGATTTATCAAAACAAAAAGAAGATAACTATAACAATGCTGTTTTAGAAAGTAATCTTGCGGCAATCAATAATCGTATAGATACTTTAGAGTTGCAAAAAAGTGAAGCCGAAAAGAATGCTTTACTTGTGGATATAAATAATCGCCTTAGCAATTTAGAAACTCGTAATTTAGAGTTTAAGCCCAACAATACAGATAACCACACTCCTATCTTACTAAAAATTAATCAAAAGTTAGATAGTATCAACTCAAAAAGTGGTGATGTTAATACTCCTATTTTGTTAGAAATAAAAAATAAGTTAGATAATCTTAGCCTAAAAGACAATAATAATAACCATTTATTATTACTAGATTTACAAAATAGACTAAGTAATTTTGCAAAACAAGATGAAAGAAAAGATAGCCCACTTTTGTTAGAGCTAAAAAACAAAATAGATGGTTTTACTGAGCAAAAAAATAATAATCATAATCCAATTTTTGATAGTATTAAAAGCCGTTTAGATAATATAGAATTCCAAAATAATGAATCCTATAGTAAAGCAATTTTATTAGATATAAATAATCGTCTTAGCAATTTAGAATCTCAAAATTTAGAAGCTAAAAACAATACTGTAGATAGTACAATTCTTTTAGAGATTAAAAATCATCTTTATAATTTATCGCAACCAAAAAACGATAATCCAATATTATTAGAGATTAAAAATAAATTAGATAGTATAGCTTCTAAAAATCATAATTCAGAATTTTTAATAGAGCTTAAAAATATTTTAGATAATTTTAAACAGCACAATAATAATGCTACTAACGAATCCTTGCTATTTGAAATTAAAAATCGTTTAGAAAAATTGCCTTTAGATATTAATCCTTTATGGTTAGAAATTAATCATAAATTAGATAATCTTAACTCTAAAAATAATCAGGATACTAATTATAATATTCTTGTAGATGTTAAAAATGCTATAGCTGGATTAGTTTCTCAAGGTAATAACCATAATATGCTGTGGGGAGATTTAAAAAATAAGCTAGAAAATCTTAATTTACAAAAAAACGATGTCAATACTCCTATTTTGTTGGAAATTAAAGAACAACTAACTAAACAGAGCCTGCAAAGCCAGAATATTAATAGTTTATATTTAGAAGAAATTAGAGATAAACTTAAAAATCTTAGTGATAAAAATTCTTCTGATACTAATAATATCTTAAAAGAACTTAAAGATATTTTAATAAACTTAAAATATCAAAATAAAGAAACAGACCATTATAGTCTATTAGTTGAGATTAAAAATATCCTTAATAATTTAAGTGTTAAAACTAATGAGTACGATAAAGATATTTTAAAAGATATAAAAAATTCTTTAGGTGTTCTTACCGCAGATAAAACAAATTTTGCGATTTTACCAACAAATCAAGAAAATAATGGTTTATCTGATTATCTTATTAAAAAAAATAATGAGATTTTAGAAGATATTTCTCTACATCTGGCGAAACTTGATAGTGAGGTTAAAAATCTTGCTAGTAATATGAATGTTTCAAGTAATCCAGATTTACATGAGAAATCTATAGAATTAATAGATAGATTACAAAACAAATATTTTGAATCTATAGATAAAATAGAGTTTGCTATTAAAGGGTTTCAAGGTGAAAGATCTTTAAAAGAAAACAATATTCCACTGATAGAGGATATTAAGAATTTACTTGTGGAATTTGATAAGCCAAATCATGAAATTAAAAACCTTCTTGCTAAAGACAAAGAAGCCCTAGAAACTATTCTTAGCGAACAAGAGTTTATTAGAGATGGTATAAAAGTACTGCAAGATAAAGATACTCCAATTATAGAGGATATTAAAAGTTTATTATCTGAGGTTAATAATCGTAATCAAGCTCTTAATAATAGTGCTGATATTGAAAAACAAAATTTAGCAAATATAACTCAAAAAATGGATTTATTCTTTGCTTCGGTTGCTAAAATTGAAGAAGCAATAATTAGAATTTCTAATAATGAAAGTTTTAACGAAGAATATAAGCAATCATTAGAAGAAACTTTCTCTAAGCTAAAAGAAGACAATCTAAAAATCCTTAATGAACAAGGGTTTGTAAGAGATGGTATAAAAATATTACAAGATAAAGATGCACCAATTATAGAAGATATTAAAAGTTTATTATCTGAGGTTAATAATCGTAATCAAGCTCTTAATAATAGTGCTGATATTGAAAAACAAAATTTAGCAAATATAACTCAGAAAATGGATTTATTCTTTGCTTCGGTTGCTAAAATTGAAGAAGCAATAATTAGAATTTCTAATAATGAAAGTTTTAACGAAGAATATAAACAATCATTAGAAGAAACCTTCGCTAAGTTAAAAGAAGATCATCTAAAAATTATTGCAGGGCTACAAGATAATACTCAACAGTCTAGCTTATTCTCAGAAAAGGCTGAAACTTTAATGCACTCTCTTAAAGAAGATATGCGAAGTATTTCACAAATAGAACAAAAATCTATTTTAGAAGAATTTGCTAATTTAAGAGGGATTGTTTTAGAATTTAAAGATTTTATTAAAAATCAAGAAATTAATAAAATAGACCTACATAGTTCATTTGGTAAATTATTATCTAATTTAGACGATGTTTCTAAGTTGCAAGAAGAAACTTTAAGTTATTTTACCTCACTAGATTCTAAAATGGAAAGTCGTCTTGTAGATTTACAAAATAATTCTACACAAGGGCATAACAATATTTTATCTGAAATTAAACTATACTTAGAAGATGCCACCAGTAGAGCTAACTATTTTAATCAACTAAAAGATAAAATAGATCAAAATAATTTGGTAATTGCAGAGTTTTTAAATAAATCTGGTGGAGCAGATAAAGAACTGTTGAATTTTGCCGAAGAATTTAAAACTAATTTAGATAGTTTATCTAAAACTATGGAATATCTTTTTGAAATCCATAATAAACAAACTAATGATTTAAATAGTTTAATGCATAGAACTGATAAATCTAAAGAAGAAATTACTGGTTTAATCAAAGATATTTCAGGAAATTCTAGCCAAAAAATTATGGTTTTAGAACAGGGTTTAAGTAATTTAGCTAATAATATGGATATGATTTCTTCAAAAACTGCCGAAATCGGTCAAGCCTCACAAGATATTAAGAATGGAGTGGTTGACTTAAAAAATGGGGTAGTTGAGGTTAAAAAGGATATTAATGCTAATTTGCAAGAAAATACTGATATTTCTTTTAATAAATTGCAAAGTTTATCGGAAGAATTATCAAATATGGATGCTAGCATTAAAACTCTGGTAGCCCAAACCGATGATATTAGAATTGAAATTAAAGAAAATAAAACCTATCAAGAAAAAAATTCAGATTTAATAAAATTAATTTTATCATCAGTTGAAGATATAAATTTTGATAGCACTTTAAACAATATGCTTGAGAAAGTTTCAGTTATTGAGGATAAACAGATTGATTTAGGAAACTTAATTGGTAGCTTCCAAAAAGAAATTAAATCTAATTTATCACCATTTGTAAGCGATAAAGGTTTTATAGAAAACTTTAATAAATTTACTGATTTTAATGATAAAGGCTTAAAAACTATCAAGGATAGCATTAAATCTTTTAATGATAATTTAAATATGTTCCTTGTGGAAGATAAAATTATGACTAACGAACAGTTAGTAGAGCTATTAACATCTTTTGAAGAGCTATTAAGTTTCCAAGATAATTTCTTTAAAATTTATTCATTAAATAGTGAAAATCTTATGAATTTTGCCAAAAAAACCGAGCAAAAAGTTGATAAGATTAATGTGGCTGAAGCCGATAATATCCATACACAAGTTAAGAATTCCATAGTGGATATTTCACCAAAAGACAAGAAAACAGAGCTTAGTAGCCTTGTTTCTTCAAATAATGCTAAAAATTCTAAAAAAGTAGATTTATTAGCAAATATGGATTATCTTAATAAACAGATAACGAAAAAAACTACTGATAAGTAGATTTCAACTAACTATAAAATAAGTGGTATCATGACTAAAGATGATTTAAAAAATCAAGAAGATAAAGATTCTTTGGATTCTAAAAATAATCCAGAGGTATCGGAAAAACAAGAAGAAGTATCTAATATAGAAACTCCTCCAGTGGAAGTAGTAGATAAACTCTCTAGTAATCAAGAGTCTTCTCAAGGTGATAAAACTTTAGAAGAAATAAATGTAGATCTTACAGAGCAAGAAGAAGATCATCGTAAATATCTTAAGGTAGCTTTTGAAAGAGTCCTTAAAAATTTTGATAAAAATACCAGCGAAGAGATTTTATACTCTGGTATGCCGGTGCAGGATGGTATTATTTCTACAACTGATATTATTGCTATTGCCCGTAAAATAGGTCTTAATGTAGAGATGCGCCGAATTAATATTTTAGATATTAAAACTGGACCTTGCATTTTAATGTTAAAAAATAATGCTTCTTATGCTTTTTTAGAAGGTAATAAAGGCTTTAATCCTGAAACTGGACAAGAAGAAGAATATAAGCCAGCTGAGATTATTAAAGACTATATTGGCTATGCTCTATTCTTTTTTGAAGAAGATTTAACCGTATCAACTTTTGTTAAAAAAACTAGCTTTTTATTTAATTCTCTTTCTAATTTTAAACCCATTTTTATAGAAATTTTAGTAATTAGCTTTTTTATTAATATATTTGCTATCGTATCACCTTTTTATACTATGAATATTTACGATAGAATTGTGCCAAATCATGCTATATCTACACTTTTTGTATTGTCTTTTGGGATGGTTTTAGTATATTTATTTGATTTCGCCTTTAAACTTATTAAATCGTATCTTACTGATTATATCTCTTTAAATATAGGAAATGAAGTAGATCAGGTTCTTTTAGATAAACTATTAGCAATGAAAATTCCAATTGCTATGAGTAATGGAGCTAAAACATCGTTATTTAAAGAACTTTCTATGGTTAGGGAATTTTATTTTTCAAGATTTATTCCTATGTTAATTGATTTACCGTTTTTATCGTTGTTTTTCTTATTATTAATATTTATATCACCGTGGATTGCTTTAGTTCCTTTTATTGCTTGTATTTTTATTTTTGTAATTAATATCTTACTACAAGTTCCTATGCAAAATACTTATCATAAAATGATGATGGATGATGCTAATCGTACTGGTATGCTTGTAGAGGTAGTTAGCGGTAGCGAAAGTATTAAAATTTTTAACGGAATTGGTAAAGTTTTATATAAATGGAAAAGAGTTTTAGATAAATCTTACAGAACTAACTTTTCTTATAATCTGTGGGTAAATATTGCTGCTAATTCTTCTATGACAATTATGAATATTGTAACCGTAGTTGTGGTTATTGTGGGTGTATTTGAAATTTCTGGTAATGCAATGACAACAGGGGGCTTAATTGCTTCTACAACAGTTTCTTCAAGAATTATGAGTACCATAATTGGGTTTTCTGGGATGGTAGTTCGTTATAGATCTATTCAAAATACCTTAAAACACCTAGAAAAAATCATTAATGCCCCAATGGAAGACGATACCGAAAACAATGGTAAAAAAGGACCTTTTAAAGGAAATATTACATTTAAAGATGTTTCTTTCTTTTATCCTGGTTTAACAGCTCCAATTTTAAATAAATGTAATTTAAATATTCAAGCTGGTTCTAAAGTTGCAATCATTGGTAAAACAGGAGCAGGTAAAAGTACTATTACCAGATTATTACTAGGTTTAGACTTCCATAATAATGGTGAAATCTTAATTGATGATATTGATATTAACTACATTCATGTTTCTGAGTTGCGATCTAATATCGGCTTTATGCCACAAAAATCGTACTTTTTTCAAGGGACATTAAGAGAAAATATATTAATGAGTAATACTGATATTCCTGAAGAGCAATATCAAAAGGCTTGTGAAATTGCTGGAGTTAGTCTTGTTACCAAATTATCTCATAAAGGTGATGATATGATGATTCAAGAAGGTGGTAAAAATCTTTCTGGCGGACAGCAGCAGATTGTTGCATTAGCACGGGCAATTATTAATAATCCGCCAATTGTTATTATGGATGAACCAACTAATGGTATGGATACATCTTTAGAAGCAGTTTTCATGGAAAATACAAAAAAATATGTTAAAGATAAAACTTTTATCTTAATTACCCATAAACCATCGCAATTATCTTTGGTTGACAGAGTTATTTTAGTTGATAATTCTACAGTGGTAATTGATGATACAAAAGAAAAAGTAATAGAAATTCTTAATAAAGGCAGAAAAGCCTAAGTTAAATAAAATAATAGAGTATGGATTATAAAATATGAATCTTAGTAAATTTCATTATCAATTGGTAGCTTTCCCTATCTTTTTATTCATAGTGGTGTTTGTTTTATGGGCATCATTAATGAGTATTGGCGAATTTGTGCGAGGCTATGGAAAAATTGTTCCGTCAGGACAGGTTAAAAAAGTACAGCATTTAGAAGGTGGGATTATCTCAGAAATTCTGGTTAAAGAGGGCGACCAAGTTAGAGAAGGTCAAGTAATTTATAGAATAAGAAATGAAACTGCAATTTCTAATTTAAGTGAATTGCAAATTGAATTAAACTCTAAATTAGCTTCAGAAGCCAGATTAAGGGCTGAACTAAGTGGAGCAGAAGATATTCAGTTTCCTTCGCAAATTACTGAAAAATTCCCAAATATTGTAGATAACGAAAGAAGATTATTTCTGCAAAGAAAATCTAATTACGGTAATTCTATCAGAGTATTAGAACAACAAACCGAACAAAAAAGATTACAACTGCAAGAAGATAGAGCCAAAGTTAGAAACTTAACTGTGCAGTATGATTATGCTCGTGAACAACAGAAAATTCTTGAAAGATTAGTACAGAGTGGAGCAGGATCGCAAAAAGAATTAATTGATTCTAAGTTGAAAACTCAAAACTTATTAACCGATTTAGAAGATACTCAAAATAGAATGTTAACTAATCAAAAAGCTATTGAGGAATCTCAATCAAGAGTAGAAGAAGCTAAAACTAAGTTTTTAGTAGATGTGCAAACTGAATTATCTAATGTTCTTGTAGCTATAGAAAAACTTAAAGAACAAATTAGTGCTAATCGTGATAGAGTTTTAAGAACTGATATTGCTTCGCCAGTAGATGGGGTTATTAAAACCATGTATTATAATACTATTGGTGGGGTTATTCGTCCTGGTGATACTGTATCAGATATTATTCCATCTAATGAGGTTTTAGTAATAGAAGCAAGAGTGCAACCGCAAGATAGAGCTAGAATTTGGCCTGGTCAAAAGGTTAATATTAAAGTTACCGCTTATGATTCAAGTATTCATGGACAGTTGCAAGGGGTAATTTCTGATATTAGTGCTGATACTTTCTTAGATGAAGGAACAAGACAGCCTTACTATGCAGTGAAAGTAGAGTCTAATATTAGAGGATTTGGTAGCGGTAAACCATTATATCCTGGTATGATTGCTGAGGTTGATGTTGTAGCCGGTGAAAGAACTGTAATGAGCTACCTCATGAAACCTATCCTTAAAATCTTTGACACCTCCCTAACCGAACCTTAATCGGTAAGAAGGTAAGCAACTAAAAAAGAAGTTGAGAAAACCCCTAACCTAATAAAGTTAGGGGATAATAAAAAAGAGGAATTAATTAATTTTAACTCCTCTTTTTTAATAGTACTTATTAGCTTATTAATATGAGTACAAATAATATGGTTAGTTTAATTACACTTTTTTAATATACAGGAGCTTTCTTTTTCTAGTAATTCTTTCATTCGCTTACCATGTGCTAATATTTTATCAGTATCCCACTTATCATAAGTAAACATAATATCTTGTTTAATACTATCAATAGTTTTGCTTTTTATATAATGTGCTTTTTTACCCTCAGGATTATTATGATTAAGTTGCGAATTTCTGCTTCTACTAATTAAGCAAATATTTCCAAAATTATTTACAACCTCATCTAATCTCTCATACCCTTCCATAGGATTTTGAGGATAATAATGTTCTACAGAATTTCTTGTAGTAAAATTAAAATCACCTATTCTTTTATTCTCTGCTTTAGTATAGCGATACTCTTTAGTATGGTAATCTCTCCATAATAAATAATCAAGATAGTTAAATACAAAGTGTAATACCTTTGTTCCTGAATCTAAATTATTTCCATCTTTATTTTTCCATTCGGTATAGTATTTACTTGCCAAACATTCAAGTTTGTTTTTATAATCACTAATCTTAATTCCTTCTGTTAAGATAGTTTCTTTATTAAATAGGAATCTTAAGGTGTCGTATAACCAGTTTTTATAAATATTGGTAGGATAAGATACATGAAACATAGATAAAAGCATTACAATATTTGTATTGTCCTCATCTTTATCATCACCAAAAGTAGTAGCTCTATAATTTATACTAGAATCATATTGTGCTAATTCTTTTAGACCCCAAAATTCTCCTTTATCTGTAAACTCCTTTTTAATAATGTATTTATCAAATAAAAATCTTCCCTTTAATAGGTTATAGCCAAATTTTTTAACAGAATCGAATTTACTAAAAGTATTTAATAAATCTTTATCATTTAAAGAAATAGTATCTTTATCCTCTTTTTCTTCTTGTATTTTTAAGATATGTAATAAAAAGTTTGGAAAATCAATAATACTGTTAAACCTTTCAGCTTTAGCTCCTTCTTCATTTTCTTTTGCTGTATCTATGTTTTTTGGTTCTTGTAATAAATCATTAATTGATTTCGGTTCAAGTGTATAATTAGTATTATCACTTTTTGAATGTAATTCATATAATTCTTCTTCAGAGATTAGTTCATTTAAGTTATCTTTAAAGATAGATTTTCTTAATTCAGTGTTAAAACCATATTGAATATATTTTTCCATATTACTACAGGCTTCCCAAATTAAAGTAAAAATACTGCTATCTTTGTTATTACCAAGAATACTTAAGCAACGAGCTTTTAGAATATCAACAGGTTCTAATTGCTTTCCACGAGTATTCATAATTTCAAAATAATGATTTAAGTCAGTATTTGGTAAAACCTCAATTTGTAAAATCTTTACTTTGTTAAAAAGATACTCACAAAAATCCTGTATTTTTATATTTTCTAATTTAGATAACTCATTTTTACAAATTTCATAACCACTAATAATAGAATCTGAGTTATTTTCTATATTATCAGTTTTTCCGTTAAAGATATTATCTAAAGTTTTTGTTGAGTTAGGACGACTAGCAAAACTTAATAAATTTTGTTGATACCAACTAATATCAATATTCTTATATTCATTTTTAATTACACTTAGTAAAATAGATAGAGTAGTTAATCTTTGTTGTCCGTCAATAACTTCATATATAACTTTATTATCTTTTTCTTTTTTATTAACAATTAAAGTTCCAATATAATAGTCTTTATTTTCTTTATTTTCTTTATTTTTAACAGATTTGTCTTTAATATCTACAATTAATTGGCGAATTTCATTTCCACCCCAAGCATAATTTCTTTGATAAATAGGAATTTCATAGTTATTCTTATTGCTAAATAAATCTTTTATATTATAGAATGGTAGCTCTTCTTTACTCATTTATTTCATATCCTAATTCTTTATATAATTTTTTAATTTCATCAATTCTTGTACCTTTAATATCCTTTAGCTTTGGTATATATATTGGAAAATTTAATACATCATTATGATTTACAGAGTTTCGCATTATACTAAAAAATTTTGTACCTATTGCATGATTATTAACAGATTTTATATACACTTTAGATTGCAGGCGAGGTATATACATCAGAGCAAATATTTTTTTAATTGCTTTTTCTAGCTCAATTTCTCCAAATTTATCAATATAGTAAAGTAAAGCACAATTAAATAAATTCCTTACATATTTATCACCAGTACGATTCCTTGCAGGATACTCATTTAAAATTTCTATTATTTTGTTGTTTTGAATATCCTCAAGTTTAGCTAATTTATAATAATGTTCTACCATCTTAAAAAAATGTTCCCCATTAATAATAGGTGTATCTATTTGGAATGGAAAACTAGAGTGATAATGTTTCATAAAGGGATAGTCTTGAGTTTTAAGATTAATACCTTTAAATATATCTATTTCATTTTTGGTAAAATATAGGGCTGATTTTTCTTTACTCCAATTTTTTATTCTAAAAAGATAATTAGCGAATAAATCAGAAAGTTCTTCGTCTTTTATAGTTTCCCAATTTTCAACAATTTTAGCAGTAGTAGATTCAGGTAGGTATTTCATTTCTCTTAAATGAAAAGCCTTTAGTAAATCATGTACTTTAAGAGGTTTTCCTCTAGTATTTTGAGAATCAAAAAAAGCAAAAGCCTCAGATATATCATCATTAATAGTTATTTCTACTAATTGACATTTATTAAGAAAGAAATATTTACTATCTTTTAATTCTTTTTTGTATTTCTGTATAAAACTATAGTTAGCTTGTAAATTTTTTATAGAAATATCATTTTCAGGAATTTTTAGTTCAAGACTACTTTCAGATAAAACCTTTGCCAATAAACATAAGGTAAGAATTCTTTGCTGACCATCTACAATATCAAGTTTATTATTATTATTATGTAAAATAATAGTCCCTAATCTATATCCTTCTGAGTGATGTTGTTTATGAAATAAAATATCATCAATCAGTTGTTTTACATGTTTCTCTTGCCACTTATAAGGTCTTTGATAATCTGGAATCTCTAAATTATTAATCTTCTCTAATAATTCTTGTATTGTTATTATTTTTGGAGTTATATTACTCAAAATTATAATCCTTTTTATTGTTTTACAGAGAGTAGAGTCGCTTTATTTTACTATTCTAATTTTCTTTAATTTAATTCATTGGTATATGATATTTGCTGTTAGAGTAGATATTAAAAATTATCATCTGGTTCTAATAGAAAGTCGGAGATAACTAAAGCACACATGGCTTTAACAACAGAAACACCACGAATTGCCACACAAGGATCGTGCCTTCCTTTAATCTCTATGGTTGTATTTTCTAATTGCGAATTTACCGTATTTTGTGGTAAAGCAATAGAGCTAGTTGGCTTCATCGCAATTTTTATAATTATATCCTCTCCATTAGAAATTCCGCCTAATGTGCCACCATTACGATTTGAAGTAAACTTAACTTTTCCATTTTCTACATACATGGAATCATTTGCCTCAGAGCCTTTCATTTTGGTTATGTTAAAACCCTCACCAAATTCTACCCCTTTAACAGCAGGTATACTAAAAATTCCATGAGCTAATTTAGCATTGAGTTTATCAAACACCGGATTACCAAGTCCAATAGGGCAACTTTTAATATGAATATCAATAGTTCCACCTACGGAATTACCTTCGGCAACGGTTTGTTTTAGGATATTTTCCCACTTAGGAATTATTTGAGGGTCGGGGGAGAAAAAAGGATTTTGTTTAATGTAGTTATAATCAACAGAGGATATAGAGGCATTATAAATACTACTTAAAAAGCCGTAGATTTTAATATCAAACTTTTCTAAAATTTTATAAGCAATACTTGCAGCAGCAACTCTTGATACAGTTTCCCTAGCACTGCTACGACCTCCACCACGATGGTCTCTATGGTTAAATTTATTATACCAAGTGTAATCGGCATGAGAAGGGCGGAAAGTTTGGGTAAGATTATCGTAATCCTCAGATTTGGTATTTTCATTAATAACCATTAAAGTAATGGGAGTACCAAGAGTTTTTCCTTTATAAATACCACTGAGAATTTCTACTTTATCGGCTTCTTTTCTAGGAGTAGTATAGGGATTTCCTTGAGAGCTTCTTTCTTGCATAATATTTTGAATATACTCAGGAGATATTTCTAAGCCAGCAGGGCAACCATCTATAATTACCCCCATAGCTCTGCCATGACTTTCACCAAAAGTTGTAATTCTTAAATTTTTCCCGAACGAATTAGAAGCCATAAATCTTTACTTTTTAAATGAACTATAAGTATTATATATGAACCTTAACCATAAGTAAACCCTTGACTTTTATAAGGGGGGGGGTAGACTTATAATGAAAACATTAAGGAGAAATGAAATGTCAGAAATTACTATGTTTCCTACTTACTCACAAGGTGAAAATGAGCTTACTAACTATACTTCTTTATTATTAAAAACTATCTATAATGAAAGTACTCTTATTTTTAATGATATTCTTTCTAGTATCCTTGAAGAAGAAATAGAATTTGGAGTTAAGTTTAATCAACAAGAAGGATTTAAAAATAATATAGCAAAAAGAAATATAGCAGATGGAATAATTTATCAAAAAGAAATTAATGTATTTATAGAAACTAAAATTAGCGATTGGTTTTATCCACAGCAAATTCAAAACTATATTGATAATTTAAGAACTAAAAATGGGATTAAAGTTTTAATTTTACTATCTGATTTTAATAATGGTAAAGCTAATGTTGAAGATCTTATTAATAAGATTAAAATTAATGAAGATATTAGAATAGGGATAGTTTCTTTTAAAGATTTACTAGAGGCAATTGAAGAATATACTCAAATTAATAATGATATTATTAAAAATATGATAGTTGATTATAAAAATTATATTAATGATAAAGGACTATTACCTAATTGGGAAAGTGTTATTGATGTAATTCCAGTTGCTAGAAGTTTAGAGGAAAATAAAAAACACATGGCTTATGGTTGCCCTAATATTGGAGGAAGATATGCACATAATCGTAGAGCAAAATATATAGGGTTATATAAAAATAAAGCTGTTAATTATATTGCCGAGATTGATGCAGTAGTAAAAGCTAATCGTTTTAATATGGATACTAAAGAAATAGTAGATTGGGAAGTTAAATATAAAAACAATGATAGTTTAACCGAAGAAAATTTAAAATCTAAAGCTAAAGAGCTTCTTTTTAATAGTGATTTTTATAGAAATGCAAATAATGAGGAAGGAAGTTTACTGATATTATTTAGCAACCCAAGAGAAGACTTAAACTTTCAAAAACCTACAAAGGGGGGATTGTTTGGTTATAAGTATATAGAAATTAAAGAAACTGTAAAAGATATTGATGAGTTAGTGTTAAAGATTAAAGGTAAAAAATGGGATGAAGTTTAAAACTTATATTTTCCATATTATAGTAAAACAATGGTCTTTCTTATAGAGATTTTACTTTATAAAATCTCTATATACAGTTTTATGTTTTGTAGGGATTTTTTCCTCTTTTATGTTATTTATAATGTCTTTTAGTTTTCGTTTACATGAAGGATGGTGTTCTATCATTCTTTTTATATTAGAATTATTATCTGCTAAATTTGTAAATAGTAAATGAATTTCAGTAGGTTTAAAATTTTCTATTATTTCATTATAATAAGGAAGAGCATCCCAACTAACACCATAACCATTTCCAATAGCACATAAAATAATAGTTTCTACAAAACTAGGCTGTAAACTTTGTGGAATAGCAGAATTCTGAGATAATTCACATAATCTTTCAGCAAAAGGAGGTTCATTATAAAAATTATTAGCTTCTTCATGAGCTGTTTTTAAATTAGTTATTGCCTTGTTAAAAATAGAAATTTGATCTGCTTCAGGTAAAGAAGAGTTTAGCCCTAATTGATTAAAGAAATTCTTAGAGGCAGCTACCTTTTCATTTTTAGCAGATAATTTATATTCTTGATGTTGCTGTAATAATATTGCTAATACATCGTTTGTTATTAAATCTTTACATTCCTCCATTAAATTTAAAGCATTATCTCTCCCAAATTCATTTGTATTTTTATCGCAATAAATAATATAAATTTCTTTTAATAAAGACTGCTTTTGTTTTGTATTTGTATTATAGATATCATATTTCCATGATTGAATAGATTCATTCTCCAATTTTGTATTTTTTAATGTATCAAAAAATGATTTAGTATCAATACCTCTAAGATTTTTATTATCATTAAAACAATATTTAGTACAATTATTTAAGAATGATATTAAATTGTGGGTATCAATCATATCGCTACTGCTTGGGTGAGCTGTAGAATATTTATTACGGATATTTCGGCATTGATTTAAATAAAAATAACCATCTTTGCTTATAAGATTTAGCTCTAATCAATAATCTAGTAAATCTTTATCTCTGATTTCTTTTAATTTATCTTCAGTTATATCTTTATCTGAGGGAATATAATATGATTAAGCCAAAAGTTTTTTAATTTTTCACGAAGATTAATGACTGTTGTATTCCAAATATAATTTAAAGTACTATCAAATAAACCAACTCTAATAGCAATACACATTTTAGCAAGAGTAGGGTTTAAATACTCTTGAGGAATAATATTAAGAATTTCACATAATTCTTGATAAACTTTATTAATATCTTTATCAGATGCTAATATATCTTCTCTATTAATACCTAAAGCTGATATTATTTCATTTAATAATAATGATTCATTATCTTTTATTGTAGGTAAAGATATTTCTTGTTTTACCATAATGCTTTCTTCTATATAAGTAGTTTAATTTGTTATAGGTAATAAAATGCATAGTGTAATGTTAAAATAGCTAAAAATATTATTTCTAGCTATTTTGAATTGATTTATAATTTACTAGCAAAGTTTTCTATAGAAGAATCTACAAGTTTACTTTGTTGTTTACTATCAAGATTATTAATGTAATCTAACACATTATTTAAGCTACTATTAATTATATCTTTTTTATGATTAAGGATAGAAAGTTTATACTGAATATCTAAATAATTATCAAAAGATTCTTTACCAGATTTAGCTCTAGAGTTTAAGTCGGCTATATATTTTTCGTAATAGGCTTCATCTTCATTTTTAACACGAGAAGATGTTTCAACTAATTTTTTTTCTATTGAAGATCTTTCTTGAGTAGCTTCATCAAATAATGCTGAAGAATCATTTAGCACCTCCACACTATTATCAATTTCACTAACTACATCTTCAATTTTTTTTGATAAAATATTATTTATAATTTTATGTGTTGTTTTAACTAATATTAACATAGCGATAATAAAAGCTAATACCATCCAAAAATGCACATTGTGAAATAAACTAGACATATTTACCTACACTTATTTATTCAAATTTAATTTTTCAATGATTATTTCAGAAAGTTGTTTAATATCACTATTAAAGTCTATTCCTTTAGTATAATCATTTTTCTGTTTTTCAAAATTATCTAATTTTTCTTGTTTATATTTATCCATTTCATCTTGTTTATTTTTAGAAAGCTCGGATATTTTTTTCACAAGAGATTCTTTAGATTTACTAATTTCCATTCTATATTTAGATTTAATAGAATTAATTTCTTGATTAAGTTTATCTATATTCTTTTTTATTTTCATAGATTTTTCTATGTTTGCAAGAATAGCATTACTTCTATTTACTTTAATATTTTTAAGTCTTTTGATAATGTAATATTTGGCAAAGAAATACAAAATACCAAAACTAATAACTAACCAAAATAATTGTTGAGAATATTTTGAAGTATCAAATTGTGGTAAACCACTTTCTTCTGCAGCCGATAACGGTCTAACTATAAACAATATAGGCAATAAAAATAATAAAAATTTAATATTTTTATATTTCATAATTTTATAATTCCTAATTTTTAGAAAATAGAAAAATAAATTTAATAAGTAATCTTATTTTTAATATTTTAAAAAACTCAAATTTATTAAATTTATGTTTTCTAATTCCTTAATTAATTATTAAAATGTAAACTTTACAAAGTTCTTTACATTTTAAAAGAATTTTTAGTATCTTATTATATATTTCTAAGAGAATAAAATAATAAAAGCTACTACGAAAGCATATAAACCAGCTGCTTCAGCTAATGCAAAACCAATAAGAGCATAAGTAAATAAGCTACCTTTAGCGGCAGGATTTCTTGACATTTCTGTAACTAACGAAGCAAATATGCTACCAATCCCAGCTGCCACACCGCCCATAGGTATCATACACAAACCAACTGCGATATATTTTAAACTTGTAGCTATAAGTGTTGCACTTTCCAAATCCATGATCAGACCCTCTTTTTAATATTATATTAATGTAAATTTACTACTTGATCTAAAAAGATACAAGATAATATTGCAAATATATATGCCTGAATAAAACATATTGCTAATTCAAAAGCATATAAAACAACTGTAAATGATAGTGGTATTATTCCAAAAAAACCAAGTGCCACTATAAATCCAGCTATAATCTCTATTAAAATATGTCCCGCCATCATATTAGCGAACAAACGAACACCCATGCTAATACCTTTTGCCCAGAAAGAAATTACTTCTAGTACAAACATATAAGGAATTAAAAATGCAGGAATTCCTGATGGCAAAAATATTTTAAAAATTTTAAAACCGTGTAAATAAATACCATAAACTATAGTTATAAAAACTACAAGTAAAGCTACAGATAAAGTAATTAATATTTGTGCTGTAAAAGAAAAAGAAAGTGGAATTAAGCCAATCGCATCACCAGCTAAAAAGAAAAAGAATATAGTATAAATTAAAGGAAGAAACTTTTTACCTTTATCGCCAGGAATGTTATCTCTAACCATATCTGATATAAAATCATATCCCATTTCAGATACAACTTGCATTTTGCTAGGAATAATACTAGATTTTTTCAATCCTAAATATGCAAATATTAAAATTAGTGCAACAGATATAAGCATAACTAATGCTGAGTTATTAAAAGAAATATCCCAACCATTAACTATGATATTATTGCCGATAGTGTGAACTCTAAATTGTTCTACTGGTGATTCCATTTGCATTATAATTTACCCAAGTATTTATTTAAATTCCTTAATCCTGCTATAAATCCCAAGATTATAAATATTATAAAAAAAACAAAATTTGTGCCGAATAGTTTATCTAAAGCAAAACCGATAGAACCTCCAGCAATAAAACCACAAATTAATTCTAGCATGCAATTTAAAGCTATTTTAAATTCATGCATATTTGCTTGCTTTGCACTATTTTTAATATTATCTTTGTTTAGTGCATAATCTTTAGTTTTAGTAATTTTTTCTTCTAAATCTTTTAATTTATTTTCAATCATAAATTATTACTTTATTTTTTTAAAAGTCTATCAATTTCCCTTTGTACAGCATCATAACTAGGAACACCTACCAATTTAACACTAGATGCAGTTAAAGGCTGACCTGTTTTTACAAAAAACACAGTTGGAGTACCTTCTACTTTAAGATCCTGCAGATTCTTTTGAGCCTTTTTAATAAATTCATCTTTAAATTCTTTATTATTTAGGGCAAAATCTAGATCTTTATCTGAGATTCCCATTAATTTAGCATAAACTTTTACATCATCTATAGATTGTAATTTTGCCTGATTCTTATAGTATACACTTAATAATTTGAAGAAATCTTCATTGGTTTTTGTTTGATAAAGCACAGAGTGAGCAAAAAGATTTACCTCATTACCGAAAGGCACATCAAGGAAAACATACTTTACTTTCCCAGTATCAATATAATCTTTAACGATTTTTGGCATGATAGTTGCATCAAAATCAGCACAATAGTGGCAAGCAAGAGAGCCAAATTCGTAGATAGTAACTGGAGCATCTTCTTTGCCTAAGAATCTGTTATGAGTTTCAATCTTAGCAAATAACAAAGTATTGCTTATTGTTAAAGCAACCAAAGTAAAAATTAATTTTTTTAAAATCACCGTTTACTCCTTGTAAAAAATCTACTCTAAAATGATAATGAAATTAAAGATAAATAGCAAGTGTAATTGTTGTTTATGTGCTAAATTTAATTTCAATAATGCAGTTATATCCAAAATAAGAATTTATTTTATTAATTAATTCTTGCTTTTTATGGAGCATAATATGATTAATAATATTATTATGAGATTTTATATATAAGATTCCTTGATTATTAGAATTCCAAACAATTTTAGAAGGGCTAAGCACATCTTTAACATCTTGAGGCATAATTAATTGCCAGTCTTCTATAAGTTTAACAAGATGGATTCCTTTTTTTTCTATAATAGGTTTAGAAAGTTTTTCTAAAAAATAGAATAAATTTTGAGCATCTTTCATGTTTATTTATACAATAATATTGTTTGAATTAAATTTTTATTATATTATTAATAATAAAAAAAACATAGTGGATAATGTGCTAATACTAGAGAGTTTTAAAGTTGTTAATTTTAAGAATTTTAAAGAATTTAATTTAGAACATCTTAATAATTTAACAGTATTAATTGGTTCAAACGGAGTTGGTAAATCTAATTTTTTATCAATTATAGACCTTATATCAAGTGCCTTTCACGATGGAATAGATGCCTATTTTCATAGTAAAGGAATCAGCTTTCAAGATTGTATCCACCAATGGAATCTTGAAAATAAAATTAGCTTATATTTAAAATTTAAAGACACAGCTAAGGATTCTTACTATTCTTATGAATTTACCCTAGAGTATAATAATAGCAAAGGGTTTAAAATTATTGATGAAAAATTTACTGGTGGTGATGGTTCTTTAAAAAATTATAATAACCAAGATTTTACTATATTAAATTTAAAAGGTAATTTTTCTTTATCGCAGGAAGAACAACTGGTAAAAAGTTTTTTATCTAATGTGGCAGGATACAGTTTTTACAGCACCAATTTATTTAGTAATAGCTTGCAAGTTGTAGATAAAAACAATACTAAAACCCTAGCTAGCGATGCTTCTAATATGGCATCATTGCTATATTTATTAAAATCACAGTATTTAGTAAGTTATAAAAGAATTGTTGATACTTTAAAATTAGTAGTTAAAACCTTTGAAGATTTTTATTTTGTAGAAGAAGGTCATAACACTCTTTTGAAATTTAAAATGCAAAATATTAAATATCCAGTATCAATTAAGAATCTCTCAGATGGTACTATCCGATTCCTTATTTTAAGCCTACTTTTAAACTTACCTCTTAATTTAAGGTCTTCTTTAGTTTTACTAGAAGAGCCAGAGGTATCGCTTCATCCCTTAGCCATAGATATTCTAGGCGATTTAATAGAGGCATATTCTCAAGATAGCCAAGTTATGGTAGCAACTCAATCGCCATATATTTTAAATAAATTAAGTATCAATAGCATTTATGTTTTAAACTTTAATGTTGATAGTAATGAAACTGAAATTAAACATATAGAAAATGGCAAACTTAAAGAGTGGTTAAAAAATTATTCTTTAGGAGAGCTATGGCTGATGAATCTTTTTGGCGGAGGTCCTCTTTAAATGCCAACAGAGGTACGCTTAGGCATCTCTGTGGAAGGACAAACAGAGGCTTATTTTGCGAAATATGTTCTAGCAAGATACTTAAAAAATTACAATATAATTCTAGCCGATCCACTGATTCTTGGTGGTAATGTAAATATTCCTCGGATTGAGAATATTCTTTACTTAATGTCAAGTAATTACGACTATGTAACCACTCTTTACGATTTTTATGGTTTTGAGGGTAAAAACGATTCGGAAACTAAAGACAGTCTTTGTCAGCGAATCAGAAGTGGGCTTTTAAAAGATTGTCCTAATGTTATTCCATACATTCAAATGTACGAATTTGAAGCTCTACTCTTTTCAGATTTAAATATATTATGTAAATATATGGATGATGATCCTGTAATAGTAGAAAAATATGTAGAGCTATTTAAAGAGAATCTTAACGGGCAAAATCCAGAGAAAGTAAATAATAGTATCCTTACAGCTCCATCTAAAAGAATCCACTCAATTTTTAAGAGATATAAAAAAAGTATTTATGGTTATACAATTGCTCAAGAGATAGGGATTAACAAGATTAGAGAGATGTGTCCTAACTTTAATAATTGGCTAGAAAATCTTATAAAACTAGCTCAAGAAGAAAATCCATCTTAGCATTTTATTTCTCAATAGCACAATTTAATAGCAATAAAATATAAAAATATGGAATTTCTATTGCTAATACTTTATTTTTTTGTGTATAGTAATTTAATTATATGTAAAAAATATATGAATTTATTAAAGGGCGTTAAATGGCAAACTCAGTAGTATATAATCCAGATACAATTCAAGTTCAAGATCCTAGAAGAGATAATGTGGTTGTTTATGCACATCCAGGCGATAAAATCAATATAGGGCTTGATGTTTCCTCTTTAAGAAGAGAAGTTGTAAATGGTGATTTAGTAATTAAAACTTTAAGCGGTGGTAGTATTACGATTGCTAATTACTCTATTATGTTTTTACAAGATAAAGCACCAATAATTGTAGATTCGCTTTCTAAAGAATACTCTTATTATGATTTCCTTAATGCTTCCTCTGATGTTGCTGCCATAACATCATCTTCTGATAGCCCTGATTCAGTAATTGTTAGTCGTGTAGTTTCTACTCCAAGAAGTATTAGTACAGGAGATTTCTTAGCTAGTGGTGAAGAATTTTTGCAAGGAGCAAATTATAATTCTAGAAAATTAGTAGGTATGATAGATGTAGATGAACAACATCCAGTCTTAGCCCAAGATGTATCTCTATCTCCTTATATGTTATTAAGATTATATCCTGATGGAGTTGCCCAATACGATGCCGAAATAACTTACAGATACAATGGCAGAACCATTCTAAACCAAGAAGAACCAAGTACTCTTCCTGTGGTAACCAGAACAACTAATCCAAGAAGTGAACCTATCTATGGTACAAAAGATGCTTATTCTTCACCAACTGGAACTATTTCACAATCAACAGTAGTTGATACTATTGCGGGTGGTGGTGATTCTAGAGGTAATAATTTTTCCGATTATATGTTTAATCCTCAAATTTTAGATTATTCTACTGTAGGAGGCTCTTTATTATATAGAGCTTATACTGGAAATCAAATTGTTAGAGGTTTAAATTTATACTTAATAGATGGTAATGCTACTCTTAGCGGGGTTACTATTCAAGATGTTCCTAATGGGGTAGTTTTTCAAAGTACTGAATCAACAGAGGTTCAGCCATTAGGTAATGGTCAGTTTTATATAACTCCAAAATCTCAATCACAATCAATAGATTTATATTTTGTTTATAACGAAGCAAATGCTAGGGATAATTTTGGTAATCCTATTGGTTTGAAAGATGTAATGCAACAAATAAGAGTTTCTATAGAAGGTTATAACTCTAAGTATCAGCAATTGGTATTAGGTAGTACAGAAATTACCTTAGACTTTAGACAAGTTCATGGTGAAAATGATGTTAATAACTTTTCTATGTATAATACTTATACTTACTCAACTACCTTTGATCCACTTATTGTTAGCTTAACTCACTATGATGATTATATTATAGGCGGTGTGGTAAATCACCTTTATAATGCTATAGATGGTGATGATACATTCCTTAGTGGTACTGGAAATGAAACCGTGTTTTTAGGTGAGGGTAATGATACTTTCATCTACAACTGGGGCAATGATACTGCTGATGGTAAAGCAAATTACGATAATGTTAATAATCCTCAAATGATAGATACTGATGTTATCAGATTTGATCATGCTGCTTATGTAAACTCTACAGGTCAATATATTTTTAATACCGCAATTGGTATATCATTTAATAATGGTGTGGTTAATATTAATAATCGGGCTACTAATCCTTTGGGAATTGTTGATAATTCTAACTCAACATTTAAAAATTTTGATGAGCTGTATCTAGAAGAAGATACAGGAGTATCTGTCAATACTAATAATAATGTTACCATCAATTCTACTGCTGGCTTTCATGGTTTTAAAATCTATAGTGGTGGAGGTAATGATACTTTAACTTTAACTAGGTCTTCTTTTATTAGTTTTGATGATTTAGACGGAGCTTTTATTAGTACCGAAACCACAAGAACTAATGCTGGTGAAGTTAGAGATTTTGATGATAGTCAAAAAATTTATTTTGGGATATATGCTAGTGGCGGAGTTAAAGATTATTTCGGTACTATTTTTGGTTCTTCTCAAAACGATTATTTCTTAGCTTCTGATAATAAAAACTTTAGTGTTTATTTTGATGGTTCAGGAGGTAAAGATACCCTAGATTTCTCTGCACTTAGTAATGAGGTTACTTTTAATGCTATTACTGGTGAAACTACTTATGGAAATTCTCACGATACTTTAATTGTATCAAACGGAGTTTTTATTGGTACAAATTCTTCTGATTTAATTTATGGAAGTGGTAATGGCTCTATGGAATATTATGGGCATGCCACAACTTCTGCATCTTCTTCTCAAGATACAGTTACTTATGAAAACTGGACTGGTAGTGCTGGTGATCCTAGGGGTGTTATCATAGATTATATCACAGGGCAACAGCAAGGCTATGTTAAAGTAGATAAATATGGTAGAGGTAGTGATTACTTATACTATATTGATATAATAGAAGCATCGCAAGCTGACGATATTTTTAGATTATCTTATGGTGGTACTTATAATCTTGATGGCTTAGCTGGAAAAGATATTATAGAATATAGTACTGATCCAATTGCTACCTCTATAACTGTAATGATTGATGAAAATATCGGTGTAACTTCATCTGGTGCATCAGGAAGTGTAGTAAAAGGAGCAAATGTTGATACCTTTAGGAATATCAATGGGATTACAGGTTCAAGATCTAACGATATATTTATTATTCAAGGTCCTCAATTTGCTTCTATGACCTACGATGGTGGTGGCGGTAATAATGATACTATAGATTACTCTAACACCTCAGGTCTAAATCTTTATTATTTAAACGATGTTAATGATAAAGAAACTTTAACTAAACAAACAACTAATGGTAATTTTATAGATTATATAACTGGTTTTAGTACATTTTTGGCAACAAACCTTGATGATGTTTTTGAATATCAAAATGATTCTTGGCAAGCTAATAACAATGTTAATTATGATGGTGTTAAAAGTACTTACAATTCAGCTCAAGATATTACAGAATCAGGTGGGGTTTTAACTAATGCTGGTGATGTGCTATATTTAAATTATAATGCTGGTATCATTCCTTTATCTTCTATTGAGCTTAAATTTAAAAATTTTGATACATTAAGATTAGGTGATTATAACCAAACTATTGCTTATGCCGATAGTAGATTCCAAGCTATTTGGGGTTCAACTAAAGCAGGTCTTGTTAATACTTTTGATGCTGTATCATCTAGTAATGTTGTAGATTTTCAAATAAATAATAATATTGTTTCAGTGATATCATTGGGTTTAAAAATTTATAACTTTAATGTTATAAGAGGAGCTGATTCGGGTTCAACTTTTAATGTGGCTTACAATGGAACAAAAGCAAATAGTAATTACGAATTTGTTGGCGGACAATCGCTTTTAGATACCTTAGATTATGGTGGAAATATTCCTGGAGCAGGAACTCCTAGTAGCATAAAGTTAATCTTTAATTTAGGTAGTGCTTCTGAAAATGACCCAGGACAGGTTGATAAAGGTAATGGTAATATAGATAAATTCTCTTATATTGAAAGATTCGTTGGCGGACATGGTGATGATACTTTTATATTAAATCCATATAATACTTCTTACCAAATAGATGGTGGTGAAGGGACAGATACAGTTTCTTTTGCTAACTATTTTTCTTCTGTGAGTTCGGCTAATATTGATACTAGTTTGTTTACAAGTATTGAAAGATTTGAATTAACAAATTTTGATGATAGCTGGTTAATTGGTGCTAACATGGATGATAGTAATGTTGGTGGAGGTATAGGGCTTGATACAATTTTAATTGATGCCAATATTACTTCGGTTTCATATACTGTAGGTGCTAATGTTATGTTAGCAGTTAGTTCAGTTGCTGGTAACTTTAACCATACTTTAACAGGTTTTGAAATTCTTTATGGAACAGATAGTATTACCCAACAATCTGCTACCGATAAAGTAGTTATGAATTCTGTTGATAATGCTGGCATTGCTGAAGGTGGTAATTTATATTTTATTTTAAATAATGCTGAAATAGATTACAGTAGCTTAACTATTGGTTTAACTTTAGATATTTTTGGATTAACTACCATTGTAAGTGGTGTGGATTCTAATATGTCTATAACAAAAAATAATGCTGTAGATTACTTCTCTGGTGTTGAAAAAATTATTCTTGGTTCAGGAGATGATTCAATTAAGTTAGATCTTACTGCTCCAGAAAGTTTTGATGGTGTATCTATAGATGCTGGCGGTGGTACTAATACCATAGATGTTTCTGAATTTAGTACAGATGTAATTTTAGATTTCTCGGGAGCTAATCCAACTTTAAATGGTTTTTCTTTCTTAGTTACTAACTGGAGTGTTTTAATTACTGGCGATGGCGACGATGAATTTAAGCTAGGTTCTGGAGTAAGTGGTTTAACTATGATGGCAGGATTTGGTAATAATACTCTTGATCTTTCTGCCTTTACAGAAACTTTAGACTTTACTTTTACTGAAAATACTCAAAATATTGAGATTAAAAATTCTGCAGGTAATAGTATTGTAAAATATACAGGAAATACTAATGATACAATTATAGCAGGTTCAGGTGATGAAACTTTCTTAGGTATATCTACAAATAATTATACTATAGATGGAGGTGCTGGAAACAACACTATAAGTTATCAAAACTCTGGAGATACTGCCGGATTTTCTTTTAATTTAGGGGTTAATTCTAGTGTAGTAAAAGGATCTACAGGAAATATTGATACCATTTTAAACATGAATTCTGTAATTGGTACAAGTAAAGATGACTATTTTTATGTAGATTCTGGAGCTACATTAACATCTATAGATGGTTTAGGTGGTAGAAACGAACTTTATGTAGATAGTACAGGTGCAAGCAGTGGTTTTAACTTTGATTTAGATCATAATACTTTAACTGGTGGAAATATCAGTGGAACTATTAGTTTGAGAAATTTCCAAGTTTTACATGGCTCATCTCTTGATGATACCTTTACCTTAACTGGTGATGATGTTCTAGTTTTACAAGGTGAAATTGATGGTGCTGGTGGTACTGGTGCTGGTGATACTCTTAATGCTAGAATCACTGATAGTACAGGTGCAGCTGTTGGTTTATATGTAAATTTAGCTACTGGTTATTTTTATAAAAATGATGGTAATAATAATCCTGTTATGAACGAATTCTTGTATGTACAAGGTATTAATAATATAAATTTAGGTGACGGTAATGATTTAATATTATTTTCAGGATCTTTAGCTGCAGGTAATTATACTATTGATGTTGGTGGTGGTGCTAACTTCTTATCTTTTGAACAAATCAATTATGCCCTTGTGGGATCAGGCAATACAGCTATATCTTTAGATGATATGATTACTATGGTAACGGGTGGAGCTTCCTTTAATATACAGGCAACGGGAGGGTCATTAGGTTATAAACTTAGTAATTTTAATGATATGCTAGCTGTTGGTAGTGATGCCTTGCTTGTAGATGGTGGTGGTGGTACTGATACTATTGATTACTCAGCAATTACAGATAATATAACAATAGATTATTCAAATTTAGCAAATCCTAATCAGATTATAGTACAAAGAGGATCTATAAGTGATGATTTACAAAATTTTGAAGTGTTTATTTTAGGTTCAGGTACAAACGAAGTTATTGCTGGTTTATCTCCTATTAATGTTGTTTTTAGCACTAGTGGCAACGATCAAATTATCTCTTATGAAGATGTAGATGGTGGTGTTGTAGCGAACTTAGATAGAGGCACAGTTTTTAAACAATCTAATGGTGCTTTAGATAGAGTAGCTAATGCAAATATCTTTAGAGATTCTAAAGGAAACGATCTAGTTTATGCTTCATCTAGTTTTAAAGAAATAGAAGGGTCCTTTGGTGATGATTTACTAAATCTTACAAGATTAACAGCTACTAGTTTAACCTATACAAACAATGGCTCTGTTGCTAGTATTTCTGATGGTAGTAATATAAATATTAATCTTACTACAGCAAATGCCAATGCTGCTCATACTTATAATCGTATGATTTTTGGTAATTATAATACCACTATAATAACAAATAATATTGAAGGTAGAATCTATAATGGTTCAAGTGCTTCTGATAACACTCTAGATTATAGAACAATTTCTGGTACTCTTGGTATCTATATAGATTTTGCCAGAGGTACAGTAATGTACAACGATAGAGTAGGTTCTGCACCTACCCCTGGTGGAGTTACAGATACTTTTACTAATTTTAGTATAGTATATGGTACTGATAATGGTGATAACTATCAAGGTTTAAATGGTTCAAGTACTTATGAACTTAATTTAGGATCAGGCTCTGATATTGTATCATTTACAGGATCAACCAGTAGAATGGAGGCTGATATTGATGCCAGTGGTACAATCTCAACAGGTACTGTAAATATCAATAAGGGAGCTGTTGGAAATTTAACTATTGGTGCTACCAGATTTAACGATACATTCCATGTTAAAGATATGGCTGTATTATCTGTTAATAGAGGTATTAGTGGTGAAACAGGTGTTGATACTTTAGATTTTAACGGTGTTAATGGTGGTGGTAATGCTGGTGGTGGTATAGATTTTACCATAGGAGATGCCTATAATTATAAGTTTTTAAATTTTAATAATTATAGCTTTACAACAGGTGATGATAATATTACATGGGTTTATAATCCAAATGATCTTTCATATTTACCAGCCTCAATAGATTTTGATAGTGGAACTGATACTTTCCTTTTTGGTGCAGATAATATTTCTGGTTCTAGAATAACTTTTTCGCAAACATCAGGAAATTCTAATAATGCCTTATCTGTTCAAAATACTGCTTATTCGTTATCTTTAACTTTAATGAATCTTGAAACTTTAAGTATAACTGCTGGTTCTGCTGTAGTTTTAGATTCTTTAAGAGCTGTATTTGATGGTTATACTTATACAGGTGGAGATATTTTTGGTTCACAAATTGATATTGGAACAAATATTACATTTTCTAATGGTATAAATTTTGAATATCGTAATTTTGATTTTGGTGGTGCTTTTGATACTTCTACAATTGTAGCTGATATTTCTAGTTTATCTTTTGTAAATGCTAAAACTACGAGAGTAGCTGTAAATCTTTCTAGCTCGTCTTCTCAAAATAGGGATGTTAATCTAAGATTTACTAATAGTGTAGATTTCACAACAAACTCTGCTGGGAATGCTCCAACTACTCTTACCTTAACAGCAGCAAATTTAACAGCTGCTTATAGTGGTGCAGATAGTCAAATCTTTGTACTTAATAGAGTAGCTGATTCTAGTTTATCTGTTACTTCTGGAAGTTTTGTTGTAAATTCTGCAGGTACTATTAATATATTCTCAAGCATTTCAGTTGCTGCAAATGTTACTGTAGATTTTACAGGATATAGCGGACAGCACGGTAATATCTCTACTGGTGAAGATTGGCGTTTTAACACAAACGGTTCTTCTGTAGAGCTAACAGGAAGATTTGCTAATGATTTTGCTATAAACTTTGCAGGTGCAGCTGTTGCAAAGCTTACATCAAATAACGATACTCTGACAGTAACTCAATCTTACTCTCTTTTTGGCTCAGGTGTTTCTTTTGATGGTGATGCTGGGATAAATACCTTTAATTTAATGGGAGCATCTAGTAATTCTTATCTTGCTAATATCACTAACAATGCCATTATGATGATAAATAATACTAGCAATGTGGCTGGAGCTGCAACTGCTACTGGAAACAGTTTAGGTATTACTAATTTTCAAATTTTTAATTCTAGTAGTGCATCAGTTTCTACTAATTTAACTAATGCTAATATTATAAATATTCTTTTAGATCCTTCATCAGAATGGACAACAATTATTGCTCCATCTGCTAGACAGTTTTCAACTACTGCTGAAACAATGCCAAGAAATATTCTAAATGGTGCAGGTTATTCGTCTGCAGGAACAACAGCTGGTCTTACTGGTGGTTTTTCTACAGGAGGTAATTTTATTGTAAACTTTGTTTCTAATACTAATTCTTCTGATCCTAGCCTTATGAATCGTATGATGCAAGTACAAGCTACTTATGGTTCACAGTTGTTTGATGTGCAAAATATTCAAAGTATCTATGGTAGAAGAGGAGCATCTGATAGTGTAATTTTTGCTCCACTAGATACAGTAAGTTTTTATGATATTATAGACCAATTGGCACATGGTAGGGCATATCAAGGAGGTTTTGCTACTGAAAATGGAACTAATGCTTTAAATGTTGAAGGTAGAAAGACCTATTTATATTTAGATTTAGAATTTGGTAGAGATGAAACAGGCAGTAGTGCTAATAATTCTCAAACAGATAGTACTACTAATCCAGTAGATACTATAGATTTCTCTACTTGGATGATTAATGATCCTAATAATAAAGTATATGATATAGCTTTAAGAGCCTCTCGTGGAGATGGTGCAAATAATACTTTAGGTTTTATTACCATAGGAGGTTATCTTGATAATGGTGTAGAAGCTATGCTAAATATTAGAATGGCAGGTAATCAAGAAATTTTATTACCACAGTCAAGAATCTATTTAGGAGGTGCTAGTAATTATTTAGCTAGTAAAGTATGGGAGTATGTATTTCCAAGAAACTCAGATTCTAACTATTATGCTACTTATGATAACTATGTTGGTAATGCTGGTGCTAATGGAGCTTGGAATCCTTTGTTGTTTATGGATTCTGATGGAAGAACACAGGTTAAAGCTGGACAATTTTTAACTGGGTTTACTACAATCTATTTTGATAACAATGGTGCTAAACAAAATAATACTGTAAGTGTAGCTTCAAAATTTAGTACAGGTGGTTTGTTTCAATCTAATAAAGTTTTCTTGTATTTTGATCAATCTGGACCTGCAACTGTAGCTCCTACAGATACTGCTCGTAGTGTTAATGCCGATGTTACATCTGGTAATGGTGCTAACGATGCATTAAACTTTAGTAATATAGCTACTGGAAACTATTATTTTTCTTGGGGCTCTTGGCAAATGCAAGATGCTACTGCTAGAGTTAGTAATTATTTAGGTTGGCAAGATGAAAGTAAAAATACTAATCGCCAAGCCACAGCTGAGTATAATAACTATATTAAAGCTTCTGGTACTGGTGTTGGTATTGTATTTACCGATTTAATTACTGGTAGTAGAGTTGGTACTACTCAAGGTTATGATTCTAATTTATTTTATAGAATGCAAGGAGTTAATAGCTTACAATTAACTGGTGGTAACGATACCTTTGCTTTAGGTAAAGTATTTTGGGGTCCAAATGGTACAACTGGTCCAAGTGGTGCTTTTGTTAATTATGGTACTTCTACTACTGCAGGTAAAACTTTCTTAAATGCTGTTGATGCTGGAGCAGGTATGAACACCTTAGTTGATAATACCTTTAGTTCAGATAACAAAAAGTCAAATGGTTCGGCTCAGTCTGGTGCTGGTCGTGCTGTTATGGATGCAGGTTTTAGTGGCGATAGAACTCTTAGTTTACTTGGTTATTATAATACAACAAGTGGTCGTCCTGAAGCTGATTTTGGTTCTAGTGCTAGTGGTAGACCTGCAGAAGGGCATATTGAAAGATTCTATTACTATGATGATACTGGTACTGCATCTAAACTATCTTTAAGAAACTTAGCAGTTATTGATAGTACTTATGGTACTATATCTTTGCAAGCCTCTAATAGTGCTACTTTAGCTAATCAGCAAACTAATGCTTCTGGTAATTTGAATTATGTTTCTAATTTTGCTAGTAGTAGTTATACTAATTTTAACAAATTAAATATTGATGACTATGGTGCTTTAGTTAATACTAGTAGAGGAAACTACTATCAAGGTGTTAGAGATATTATTTCGGTTAAAGCTA
>JAIRQL010000043.1 GCA_031256515.1 Alphaproteobacteria bacterium | reverse complement strand
AATTCACACTCCCGTGAAGGGAGCGACTGCATTTATTTAGATAGAAGTGATAATAAAGATTTAAGGGTAGATATTTGCGGATGATTAAATAATGGGTACTTCATATCTTAATCCATATTAATTTTTTCCATACTAACACATAAAATATAAAGGGTTGCGAGAGTATACAGAATTTTATGTTCACTACATATTCGCATAAAAATAATGCTTACATATTATAATACATCAGCATTATTACTCAATAGATATTTATTATTTTATATTATAAGATTCATGTTTCAATAAAAAACTATATAAAAATTTAAGAATCTTTATATATCATATAATGTTTAAAGATCATATACTTTTTTATATTAGAGTTTATATCTAATAAAAATATTCTATCTGATTCTATTTTTTTTAAGATTCGTATAATTATCAAATACAAAATAAAAACAGCAACTTAATTTTATTTTGAACAGAGAGGTAATCCAACTTATAATACCAAAATACCATATATTTGGTAGCGGAGGAGGGATATAAAATTGGCTATTTTTCAGAAAAAGCCTAATTTTTTACCAGCACATTTTAAAAATGTGTCTTTTTATTGACAATTATGTATGTAATTTTTAAATTTTTATATTAATAAGTTGTCTTAATTTTTAAATGATTTGGAATGAGATTTGATAAATAATTGTTTTTATAAATATGAATCGCAATCTGTTTTGTTTTTTTAGAGAAAGTTTTATAATTGTATAAGAGAATTTCTTTGCTTTTTATAATATAATCTTGAGCTATTAAATAACAATTATTTTTTATTTCATAATAGAAATCTTTAATAGCACCTAGCTTTTTAAGGTAATTTAAATATTTATCTTGTATTTGTTTAACTCTAGTAATAACAACATCTTCTGATATTGAAATACTATCAATTGTAAATATCTGCTTCTTACTAAAAGCAAATAAAAATCCAGTAGTTAAAGTAGTTAATAAAGTTCTTACTGATTGTGGAGTTTCTAAGTATAATTCTTTAAATATATTTTGTTTAAACTTATTTAACTTTTTGTAAGATATGTACTGATAATTTCTAATTAACTTATTTTCTTTTATTTTAAAATTACCATCAATTAAAAAATGTTTTTTATCAAGAGAAATAGAATCTTCTTGAATATTTATATTTATAATAGAACTATAATTTTTATTAATGAATTCTATTATATCTAAAGATTCAAATATTCTTTTTAATTCTTTTTTTAGCTCAGCAGATCCGCCAATATCATTATATTTACAAATAATATCTAATATATCTAAATTAATTATAATTTTAGAATCACTATTAAGAACAATAAAATGCTTGTTTTGATTATGTTTATTGATTATTTCATGTAATAGAATAAAAAGACTAGAAGCTATAAAGTGCTTTTTCTTTAAAGGAGTGTTTGATAAACAGTTCTCTTTTATTAAATCTGAGAGCTTTTTATTAAAATTAATGCTTGTATTTTTTCTTAAATTCATGCTATTATCTAAATAGTAAATAAGTAAATATGTAGTTAAGTGTTGGGGAACACATACACATTCACATTATTCTAGGGATTTAAGGGACTAACCTTAAATCCCTTTCTTATTCTTCCTGGTAATTTCACCTATTAAATAGAGTATACAGATTTTTCGTTTTTATTTCTATAAATTAATTATGTTTTAATAATATTCCCTTAAAATTCACTATAGAATATTGTGAAAAAAGGAAAAAAGAAGATGATAACTCTTAGACCTCATAGCAAATTTTATCAAACAGATTTTTCTATAAACAAAAGAAGAATTCGTGTATCTACTAAAACTACTATCAAAAAAGATGCTTTAGAATATGCAATTAATCTTCATAGGAAAAAATATAAAGAAGTTTATTTAGGATATAAGGAATTTATATTAACTGATGTGATAGATTATTTTTTAAAATCTCGGCAGACTGAGTCGTATTCAAGGTCTTGTAGGTATTTACATAACAGAACAGTTAAATATTTATTAGAATTTTTTAAAAACAGAGAATTCAATCTTACAAATTTCTATAATTGGCTAGATTTTATAGAATCTAAAAGTAAGAAAAAGAAGCTCTCTGGCGGACAATTGCGGAAATATACCTATTGTGTAAATACTATGATAACCTATGCTGTAAAAAAGAATGTAGTATCTTTTAATCCACTGCAGAATATTGATAAGTCTTATTTACCAAAACAAAAATCAGTTGAGAGGTTCTTATCAAAGGAAGAGTTTTTTAGATTATCTAATGTGTTAGATAACTATAAAGATGTTAAAGATTATATTCTATTTGCGATTAATACCGGTTTACGACAGGGAGAACAATTGAAACTGGAGTGGGACAGAGTAGACTTTGATAGTAAAGAGATTTATCTAACAGAGACAAAAACTGATATGAATAGAACAGTTTTGTTGGTGAAGGATTCATACGATATTCTTAAAAAGCGACAGTATTTAGATAAGCCTTTTAATATTAAGGTTTCAAATCTTAATTATAGATGGAAAAAAATATTAAAAGAAGCAAAAATTATAAAATTTAGATGGCACGATCTACGGCATACTTTTGCAAGTTGGGCTGTCAAGGGATGGCATGATTGGCAAGATAAGCCAATAGATTTATATAGATTATCTCGGTGGCTAGGTCATACTAATATTAAGCAAACCCAAAGGTATGCTCACTTACAAGTAGAAGATTTACGGCAAGATATTGCTTATTATTAACAAAAAAGGTGATTAAATAAAATCACCTTTGAGATAGTACATTGAAATTTACTAGGTATGTTTATTATCTAAATTGCTTAAGATAAGCCGATGGGTTTTTTTTAGCTTGTTCTACTATTTCTTTAACAATATCATCAGTAGATCTACCGGAAGCTATGTAATCTACTACCATTTGTTGTACTTTAGGGTTTTCTTGTCCTTCAAAAGCAGAAGATACCAAAGCATTTTCTAAAGCCCATCTTTTTTCTCCTGTTATACTATCAGGAATTTTTACATGTATATGAGGATTTTCCATTTATTTACTCTCCTTAATCTAATAGAATTATTATAGCATAATTTATTGTTTTTATCTATCAAATCCTACATCTTTTTCAATTTTTTTCTCTATATTTTTAGGTAGTATATGTTTATATAATTTTTCCATCAAATCATAATCTCCACCACTACTATTAATAGAACCTATTATTAAATGCTCTTTCTTTATTTTTAAATAATCTAACTCTATATTATGGCTTTCTTTAGCCATTAAAGATAAAAAGGCTCTTGTAGTTCTACCATTACCTTCTCTAAAAAGGTGGATAATATTAATTTCGCCATGATAAAAAGCTAAAGGTTTATGTAAATCTTCTTTTTTAATATTTTTAAGAAAATTATCCTTTTTCATTTGTTTGTATAAGTCGTTATAAGCAGGCTCTATAAATCGTGGGTGGGCGAATATTGTAGTTCCTTTTTGAGTGGTTACTTGTCTAACTTCGCCAGCCCAATCGTATAATTCTTCAAATAGATGTTTATGTATTTTTCTATAATGCTTAAAATCATAGTTTCCTTTAGGATATTTATCAATATCAGACATTCTAGTAGAGACTAGGGCTTGCTCTAAGTCATCTAGCTCTTCTTTGTTTTTAATATTAAACTTATTAATTAAAACATCTGGTTTATCCTTGTATGTGTATGGGTCGTTATGTGTTTCATATTTACTCATGAGATTCTCTTATATTAGTTTTTATATAGTTAAATTTTAACAAATATGTAATATATTTTAAATAATAAAAAATTTCGTTTTTTTAAGCAAAATTTCGCAAAAAATCAGTGTTTTTTCGCAAAAATTACTAAAATTTCGCAAAATTAGTATAGTTTTTTCGTTTTTGAAAAGTAAGGATTTCCTTTAGTTTTAGTCTATTTATAAAATAGGGCAGGATACGGATTTTGTACACACAATAAATTGTGCGAAAAAATCCACCTGTTTTTAATTTTATGCTAAAATTAAAAAGGTGAGAACATAAACTAAAGCAGTGCTTTAGTTTGATAAAATAGATGGAGAAATTTAATGTTAGAAGAACCAGAAATGAGAAAAAAGTTTGTAAAAGTTGTTGCAGGACAACATCCTATACATTTAGAAAGCCAGATAAATGATTGTATAGAAGAGTATTCCTCAAACTATGAAGCTATAGATATAAAATATAGTTCTTGCTTTAATGATATTATAAGTGATTTTAGAGGAACTCATTTATCAGCTTTAATTATATTTGAAAGAAAATTTTAACTTAAATAGTGAGATAGAATATAATATAAAATGGAGGTAAGCCTATTTAGATTATCTATCTAAACTAATACTCTTATCCACCACCAGTTCAGTATTTATATATCTTATATTAATTGGTGGTATTTTTATTTTTTTATCTTTTAATTCGCCGAATATTTTAGGATTTTTATCTAAAGACCAAGTAGCTATTCGTTTATCTTCTTTATACATTAACAAAAAAGATTTTATAGCTTTATTTCTGTCGGTATAACATTCTTGAAATATCTTAAATAATTCATTAAATTTGTTTTCCTCTTTTTTACTTTTAAATTTAGAGGAATCTAAGCTATAATTTTCTATATTATTTATAGAATTACACCACTTTGGTACTTTAATTTTATAACTGTCGCCCAGATTTATATTATGCTCCATGTGAATTTTTTGTTTTTTAGGGCTTTTTTCATGATTTTTATCTAAAAAAGATGTAGCTACTAGATTAATATCATATTCTTTTAATTTGTAAACCAGCTTTTCCCTTAGTTCTTGTATGTCGGGTTTATTTATTGATATTTTATAGCCATCATGCCCTTTACAAACTACTGGCACATGAATATGTAAATTTTTTCCATTATCATGTACTGATAAAAAGAAATCATTCATTGGGTATTTCTCTGAAATACTTTCAGTGCTTACTTTTTCTAGGATGTTTTTTAATTTTTTATCATTGTATTTCTTAAATTTACTATAACTTGCAACATCATTTGGTATTGATATTATCACTTGTGAAACCAATCTATTTTTTTTAGTAGAGTTAGTAGGGCTTTCTATAAATCCTTCGCTACATATTTCTACAATTTCTTCTACTCTATCTTTAGTAATTGGTAATCCTGTATTTGTATATATCTCTTTATTATCACTACCTCTAACTAAATAATTTAGTAAATCTTTAAATTCTTGCCTAGTGTGAACATGACCTTTAGAATTACCGTTATCTGTGGTTACCTTTACAAGAATTTCTTTAGATTTACTCTTAGTTTGCTTAACATAATAGTCTTTAGTATTATTCTTTTTTTCATCTTTGGGATGAACTCGGCGACCACCCTTTCTTTTTAGTAAGTCTTCATAGATGTTCTTTTTATTAGTCATAGTATTTTTCTAATATAGGTGGTAATTTGAGCTTGATTTTTTTTAATATCTTCCATAGATTCCCTAATTTCTTCTATTGTTTTACTACTTAATATGGGTTTATTTTCTTCTAATAGAGATAAATAATTCAATCCTCTTGCTAATTGGTTTAAGTTAGTTCCAATTTTACGAATATCTATGAGTAGTGTTTTTAAATTATCTCTATCTTCTTTAGTTAATTCTTTTTTTAATAAAGCATTATATATAATAAAGTTAGATAAATTCATATCATTTTGTTTAGCTTTATTCTGTAGAATTTCCTTTTCTGTGGGGGAAATTCTAATTCCTATTCTTCTTGTTTTCATAATCTTCTGCTTGTTTTAATAGTTTAGTAAATCTTGGGATCTTTTTATAATATGCAGTATTACAAAATACAGGTCTATTCATAGAATTTTGTACTAATAATATTTGCTCTCCCATTTTTAAGCTACCTAATTCTTCTGGTCTAAAAAGGTCAACACTCTCTAAATCTTCGTGTTTTGAAGATGCTCCATAAATCATATCATCTAAAGAGTTTGCCATATCATTTAGTAGATTGTTAGAGTTATGAGTTCTATTATTTGATGTATTAGTATTAGTTTTTTTTCTAGTAGTTTTACCAATTAAGCTATTTAGTTCATTGACTGTATCTAAAGAGTTTTGACTGAGGATTATTTTACAAGCGGTATTTGTAAATAAATTTTTAAGTTTCTGCTCTCCCCATTTATCCCTAATTTGAGCTAAATCTTGGAAAGCATAGATATATGAAACTTTATAACTCCGCATAATAGCAGGGGCTCTTATTATATTTTGTAATGGAGGCATAAAAGCGACTTCATCTAATACAAATCTAACAGCTCTTGCATTTTTAAGAGTTTCTTGTTTTTCGCTACCTAATCTTCTTGTTGCTAAATCAATAAAAAGGGCAGAAATAATACCGTATTTATCTTGTTCTAAAGCTGGCACAACAAAGTATATAGTTATTGGCTTACCATCTTTACCTCGCAACCATTCCATATTAAAATCGTTTTCTGATGTATTGGTTCTTACTGCCATATCAGAAAATATTTTAATTTTTGGAAAAATACTTGCTTTAATATTGGCAAGTGTTTTAGTATCTTGTGAAGCAAAAGAAGATAAGGTTGTGTATATATTTTGTGGAAAATTGTTTTTTCTAGCATAAAAAGCATGATATAAAAGAGCCTTTTGTTCTCCCTTTAAACTATTAAGATATTCTGTTTCTTCATCACTTAATTCTAAATCTAAAATATGATAAGGTTCGGGATTATTGGCAAGTGTAGATATAAAATCATATACATACGGAATTGAAGAGCTTGTTTTTTCTTTTTCTAATTTGTATATGGTGAATATCAATATGCAATATAATAACCCTTCTGCTGATACCGTCCAAAAGCTATTATCGCTACTTATATCCACATCACCCATTAATACCGCAGTAATTACCCCTACAATCCTTTCTCGTTCAATAGGATGAGAGGGTAAATTATTTAAGTCAACAGGATTCCATTTATGAGAATTTTCAAAATTTGCCCAGTCAAATTTAAAAACTTCTCCTATCATGCTTCTAGCTTTATAAGTTGTATCATAAAGTTCAGCCTTAGGGTCATTGGCTAGTATGCTGTCATTTACACAGGAAAGTATATTTGATATTGTTGTGGATACAGATTTACCACTTCCAGCTGGAGCAAAAACCATTACAGACAATGTTTGATTCATATATAATGGTTTTCCGTTAAATACACCAAGTATCATTCCAGTTTTATCAGTAATACTTGGATTGAATTTTTTTATATCTTGTATTGTAGCAAAACGAGAACTACCATAATGATTTTCTAATTCAAAAATAAAGGGATTTTTATAAACTAGAAATGCTGAAAGAAAAGAGCTAATACCAATAAAAATATATAAAATATATTCTATTTTTAAGAAATATATTGAATCATTTATAAAAAGGCTTATTTTTTTTGGATTTTTAATAAAATATGATACATCGTATCCAGTATATTTTAATAAAAAGTATACTAATAAGAAGAATATTATTATACCTAAAATAATACTAGATACAATCCAAGCTCTATTAAAAAAGTTTTCTATTTTAATTTTTTCTTGTTTCATTGTTTCCTCCAAGCATAGCAATTATTTTTGTTTGGGTTTGCTTTACTTCTTCAATATCTTTTTTATTTTGAAAAACCATATTAAAAATTTTTAGTAGCATGGTAAAAAAGGTTTTATTCATGATTTATCTATCCTTTAATTCTCTTTTTAATTGTTCTATTCTTCTACGACCTACAAGATAACCATCACTTAAGGCTTTTTTGTATATTTCAATGGCTTTTAATTTTTTAAAAGAATAAACATATTCCTTTAAATCTTTACCTTTCAGTTTTTTTCTTACTTCAAAATTATTTGAAATATTTTTTGTATTTAATTTTTGATTAATAATATAGGCTTTAAAATCTTGTTCTTCATTTGGAAATTTAAATAACTTATCTTCTTTCGGTAGATAAATTTCAGTTAAGGTTCTTTGCTTCTTATTATTGATTTCTACTTGTTCTAATTGGATAACTAAATCTACAGTGTTTTTTAATAATTTAGCTTCTTTTTCAAAAGAAGTAGTGAGCTTTTTATCACTAGGGAATTTAGCAAAAAATGTATCAGTAATTGCCATCTGAGTATTATCAGAATGCATTGTCATCATAAATCCTTTATGCCCGTTAGTTAAAAATTTTTCTACGGCATAAACATTTTGTGTTGATAATTCTCCTAAGAAAAATCTATCAGGTCTTGATTTTAAAACATCATCTAGTATTTGGTCGTAATCCCCATTAGCACATAGATATTCTAGCTTGTTTTTATGAGGAACTTTTAGCTCATAAACTTCCTCTACCGTTATTATCCGCTCAACAAGAGGTATTTCTTTTATTAGGCAATTAATAAATGTAGTTTTACCAGAGGCAGTAGCTCCAGAAATAAAAATATTATTCTTAGCTAAAACCCTTGTTTTTAAAAATTTTTCTACAAATGCAGATATTTTGAAATTTTCTAAAAAAATTTCCTCTTCATTTTGTAGACGAATACTAACAGCTATGTTTTCCTTAGTAATATTACCTAAAGAACCTTTAAATCTATATCCTTTAGGTAAATCATACACAAGAGTTTCGTTTTCCCTATATCCTGTTTTTTTTAAATTTCCTAAATAGTGAAAAATAATTTCCCAATCCTTTTTAGTAAGAGCTATGCTTCTATAAATATCCTCACCATTTTTATGTTTTAAAATAGCCTCATTGTGTTTATTAATACTTACTTCTTCTATATCTTTTTCAAGGTATATATAGGAATACAATTCTTCACCAAGAAAATTTTTAATAACTTGAAGTTCATTACTCATTTATAACCTCCTATTCGCAAACATCTGCCCAGTATTTACTATATTCTGAACCATCAAGTCTTTTAAAAAATCTATAAACAGATCTATGTTCGTCTGGATTCCATTTATTACCACATTTACCGTATGTGTATTTTTCCTCTCTTAAAAACTCATGAGGTGCTTCGTTTTTTACATAATCTTCTATGTTAATTTTTGCTCCTCCTTCAAATTGAGAAAAATCTACTTTATAAGTCCACCATTCTTTACTCCAACCATCAGCTTTTCCATTTTCACCATCATTATGTTCCCATCTAGCAAATGAAGTAGTCCAACTTTTTCCATAGTCAGTTAAAACTCTACAAGAACTATCTATATATACCCTTTGTCCGTCTTTTTCTATGTATAGTTTTCCAGCAGGATAGCTTGTTGCAGACTCTTTTTGATGTAAATATTGTCTTACATCACAACCTTTTAAATCTACTAATAGATTTTGATTAGCTATTGGCTCACAGTCTGATATGGTTATTGTTTGATTAGTTTCTGGAATTTTAATAAATCTTTTAGCATTAATAATAGCTACATCACCAATTTGTTTAATTTGGCATTGGTCTTCATTAAATTGATGTGAAATTGGTTGAGCATAAGATAAACATCCTGTAGCCTCTCTTCTACCTTCTCTTGTTGTGATATATGAGCTTCTTTTTCTCCAGGACTGATTATTAGCGAAATCATGTAATATCTCACATTCTTCATATTCTATTTTTACAACCTCTTTTGATGGAGAGCAGGGCTTGGTTACCACAGTATCACCATTTTGTTTTGTGTAGAATTCTTCATAATAAACTGTGGCATATCCACCATCAAAATCATAAGATGGGTCGCAGCTTAGGGATGATCTAGTTGGTGTTGGTATCACAGGTTTAGAATTTTTATTATCACTATTATTAGATGGTGTAGACATAGTTCCAACACTTTGTGTTCCTCCAGTAGAAGAGTTATTTTTATTTGCGGTAGTTGTGCCACTGGCAGAGCTACTAGAGGTATTTTTATTTGATACCACAGTTGCTAAATTACCACTTACTTCTACACTTTGATTGATTTTTATGTAATCAGTTTGTGATAAAAAATTACTTTTAAATTGTTCGCTATCTAATTGTTTAACATTGTTGTTTTTTTGGTCTACAAATTCGTTCCAGGAAATAATAATATAAAATTCATTCTTATCTCGTTTAGTTAAAGTAGCAATACCCTTGAGTTTACCTTTAAATTCACTTGTTGCAGGTATTTTAACTTCAATTTTTGTAGCGGTTTCTTTAATTTTTACAGTCTTTGTACTAATAGTCTCAAAGGCTTGTAGATTACTTATAAATAGTAATGTTATTAGTATCAATAATCTCATTGTTTATTCTCCATATAGATTTACTTGCTAATACTAGAGTACATCACAGCTCCAACTCTAGGAAAAGCAGGAGTAGGGTTTATGCTTTCACATTTCTTTTCTTTATTAGAGTTCTTTATATATACAGCCATATCACTAGGGTTTTCTTTCTGAGCATTATCTTTTATTTCCTTTAGGTTCAGACTATACTTATTGCAGTTGGAATCAGTTAAAATTATCTTCCCTAAATTCTTTGGTAAATTATCATTGTTGGTATAAATTACAATGGTTTTATTATTTAGTTTTTGTGCCTGTATTCCTTGCATTCCTACAGGAAGTCCTAATTGTATAAATCCTTGTATTTCATTTTCTAATTCTACGGCCACAAAGTAGCCGTTAGTAATTTCTATATTGATATTCTCAACTTTATCGCTCATTACCTCTATTTTCTCTTTAACTACCTCTTTACTTTCTTTTGCTTGTAATGTTGTAGTACTTATTGTTAATATTGCTATTAATATACTAACTATGTTTCTCATTTTCTTTCTCCACTTCTTCTGTTTTTTTTAAATAATTACAAATTATTTCCATTATTCCATGTAATGTACTTGTATCATTGAATGATAATAATTTAAAAAGTTCTTCCTTTTTTAAGTTATCTAAATATTCATAGATATTAAAATCAGTATTATTAACTTTTATTTGGTATATTTTATATAACAAATTGCTAATTGAATCTTTACTTTCTTCCTTATTTAATGTTTTGTTATCTTCGTCTTCATCTAACATAGATAAAGTTGTTATACAAAATATATTTTTCACTAAGTTGTTTATCTCATTTTTTATTGTTTTCTCCATATTTCACCTCCACAATCACATTCCATTACTTTCCACTCACCACTTGTTGTTTCTTCTGCATTATCCTCAAAACAGGAATCACAGTATAAATCCCCACAATCTTTACATTTTGCTTTATAATCATTCATTGAACTTCCATCTATTATTCCATCACAACTAGCACATCTATTTGCCATTTACTTAACTCCTTTATTTTCCTACCAATCTAACTATAAATTTAATCAACCTTAACCATCGTATTACTTTCCATAGGTTTTTGTGATTCCATATTCCCAGTGGTTTTTTATTACTATTTTTCTTCATCTTTTTTATCCTTTATTTCCTTATTTTTTAATCTAATATGCCTGTTTATATCAAAATCTTCTATAAACTCTCTTGATATTTCCTTGATATTATAGCCCTCAAGAGAACATGCTCCAGACCTTATATTATAAATTTTAATGATTTCTTCTGTTGTATAAGTTTCCTCTATCGCCTGTGTTATAGCTGTAAAACCTATATAGATATACTGCTCAATATCTGTTCTTGATTTTTTAGTTAAGTAAGCAGCATAACATTCTATGTTTGAATTCTTTAAAAGCTCTAAATCCTCAAGTGTTAAATCTTTAATTAAATAACGCTTTTCTAGGTTATTAGTATCTTGAATTAAATTCATTTATTTAACTCCTTTAACAAGTTGAGGTTTGCCTTTGTGGTCGTTGAAGGTAGATTTACAAGTAGGGTAGGCATTGCAAGTCCAGTAGTTTCCATATTGTCCTTTCCTTTTTAT
>JAIRQL010000015.1 GCA_031256515.1 Alphaproteobacteria bacterium | reverse complement strand
AACTCGGCTTATAGACTATCTGGCAAAATAGGATATTTTGAGTTTCTATGTCGTCGTTTTACTGCTCGTGTATTAATATACACTTCACAGTAAACCTCCTAATATAAATCTCAAACTATCCAATTTTATACAAAAAATTCAATCTTTTGGACTTCTATGTCGTCGTTTTACTGCTCGTGTTAATATACACTTCGCTACCTATCTCCTCGCATAAACTGCAAGAATCTAAATTATGCGAAGCCTTAATCTTGGTTCTAGTGAGCGAAGCGAGGTAAAATCTAATACTATTGAATTTTATAAAAACTTTTCATGAGGTTTTATGTCGCTGTAAAGCTCTTTACATATTAAGTATAGTTATACATAAAATGTTTCACATGAAACATTTTATGAAATCAAAAAAGAGTATACTTTATTAAATTTAATATCTTATTTTTTTATGTTATTCTATCCTCTATATTTATCTTAATTTAAAGTATTATAATGCAAAATATAGATTTAGAATTTTTAAAGCAAAGTCGTCCACATTTTCCAGTTTTAATAGCAGAGGTTTTAGATAGTTTAAATCTGCCACAAGAAAACTCATCACCAAAAATTTATTTAGATTGTACCTTTGGGGCTGGTGGTTATAGTGAAATGATTTTAGCTAATCCTAACACTCAAGTAATTGCCATAGATAGAGACGAAACCACCAAAGTTTTTGCTGATAAGTTATTGCAAAAATATCCTGATAGATTTAAATTCTTTTTAGCAACTTTTTCTTCTTATCCACAAATTTTAGATTCCCTAAATTTAAAAGTTGATGGAATAGTTATGGATTTAGGCTTTTCTTCCATGCAAATTAATAATTCGCAAAGAGGATTTTCTTTTAAAAATAGTGGCGATTTATTAATGACTATGGGTTTAAATAAAATTTCAGCCCATGAGCTAATAAATAAAGCCTCAGAAACTCTGTTAGCAGATGTAATCTTTTATTATGGTGAAGAACATAAGGCAAAGCAAATTGCCAAAAGAATTATTGAATTTAGAAATACCGAAGAAATTAAAACTACGGGGCAGTTAGCAGATATTGTTAGAAGAGTAGTAGGAGGTAGTAAAACTAAAACCGACCCAGCTACGAAAACTTTTCAGGCTATTAGAATTTATATTAACGATGAACTACACGAATTACAAGATTCTCTAAAAAATGCTTATAATTATTTAAATCACAAGGGCAGGCTATCGGTTGTTAGCTTTCATTCTTTAGAAGATAGAATTGTTAAAGATTTTTTTAACGAAAATGGCGAGGTAATTAAAAAATTTACCAATTATAAACCAAATCTTGCTACAACTAATTCTAAGTATAAAATTTTAACTAAAAAACCGATAATCCCCTCAGAAGAGGAAGCAAGAATTAATCCACCATCTTCTTCAGCAAAGCTAAGAGTGGTAGAAAAAATATAGAAGTAATTTTATGAAAAATCTGTTAAATTTATGTATATTTATCATGGTGTTTTTAGTTTTAGTATCAACCATATTAGCATTAAAGCAAAAATTTACGGAAATAAAAATTATCAGGTTAAATAAAGAAATTTTTAAAAACTATGAAGAGTTGCAATCGCTTAAAGCCCAGTGGCATTATCTTAATAATAAAGAATATTTGCAGGCATTAAGTAAAAAGTATATTCCCGATTTAGTTAAAGAAATTAAACAATCAGATGCCTCGCTATTACAAAAAAGAGCTAACCCTAAAGTAGAACAATAAGTAAATGCCAAATATTGATAAGTCTTTTCTTAAAAAAAGATTACATTATGTAGTGTATGCAATTTTTTTGGCTTTTTTTATTATTATTGTAAAGCTAGTTTACCTTTCAATTCTTGGTTATAAAAAAGATTTTTCTTATTATTCGCAGGATAACACTCAGATACATAGATACGATATTGTTGATAGGCATAGCAATGTTTTAGCAATAGAAGTGCCGTCAACCTCTATATATATAAGACCTAAAGATATTAAAGATAAACCGCAAGCAATAAATGCTTTAGTTAGCTCTCTTGATTTAAGTAGAGAGGTAGCAGAAAAACTGGTAAATTCATCGGCTTCTTTCTTGTGGGTTAAAAGAAATATTACCGAAGAAGAAGATGCAAAGTTAAAGTATCAAGGTGTTTTAGGAATTTATTTTCAAAAAGAAACTAAAAGATTTTATCCCTATGGCTCTTTATTTTCTCATATTGTTGGTATGACTGATATTGATGGCAAGGGGGTTAGTGGTATTGAGAATTCTTTTAATGATACTCTTTATGAAAGAAATTTAGAGTTATCGGTTGATTTAAAAATCCAAAGAATTTTATACGATGCCATAGCTGAAGCCGTAGAAAAAAACCAAGCTAAGCATGGTTATGGGATGGTGGTAGACCCGAATACTGGTGAAGTGTTAGCAATGGTTTCCTTGCCCGATTTTAATCCTAATGACCGTATTGATATTAACATAAATAATATGTTTAATTATCCCACTCAAGGTTTAGTTGAATTTGGTTCAATTGCTAAAGTTTTTAGTGTGGCAATGGCACTTGAGAATGGTACTTACCATATTGATGATTTGTTTGATGTTTCTAAGCCAATTGTTAATAATTCTTATGTGATTACCGATTTTTCTTATATGAATAGATCTCTTAATATTCCTGAGGTATTAATGTATTCTTCTAATATTGGTACTTCTATTATGATGAAAGAATTAGGAGTAAATACCCAAATTTACTACTTAAATAAATTTAATTTATTTAAGGAAACTAGCCTAGAGCTTAGCGAAAAAACTCCAAGTTTAACTAGTGCTAAATGGAATGAATTAAATTCTATGACGGTTTCTTATGGTTATGGTTTAGCTGTATCACAAGCTACTTATATTAATTCTTTTATAGCAATGATTAATGGTGGTAATTATATTCCGCTTACTCTTTTAAGAAGATCGGAAAATAATATTCCTAAAAAAAGAGTTCTATCCGAAGAAGTATCTAAAAAAATGCAAAGAATGTTAAGGCTGGTTGTAGCTAAAGGTTCTGGTCGTAGGGGTGATGTTGCTGGGTTTTCAGTAGGTGGAAAAACGGGGTCAGCTGAAAAACAGCTTCGTGGTAAGTATCAAAAAAACTCGGTGATTGCTTCGTTTGTCGCATTTTTTCCTAGTGATAACCCTAAATATGTGGTGATAGTAAGTATTGATGAACCTAAGCGAGTTGCCTATAATAATTATAATACTACCGGTGGAGCTTTATCTGCTCCTATTGTAAAAAGTATTATTTCGCAAATTGCTACAACTTTTGCTATGGAAAAAACTCAAGATAATACTGCAAAAGTAAATGTTAATGATAAACAAACAATTATTGATTATGTTTTAAAACAAGGAGAATTCCATGAAGATTAAAGATATTATTAATTTTTATCACAATGTGGAGCATAATTTATCTGCAGAAGTTCTAAATAAAGAGCTAATAAATATTACCGATAATTCGCAAGAGGTAGTAGAGGGAAGTATTTTTGTAGCAATTGTTGGTGAAAAATTTAATGGAGTTGATTTTACTCCGCAGGCTCTTGATAATGGGGCATTAGTGGTAGTTTTACCTTTAGAGTATAAAAATAAGCTCAATCATGAAAATATAATTTTTGTAGAAAATACTAGAGATTTTTTATCTAGAGGTATTTTTTATTTAAACAAGCACGATATTCCAGAAAACATTATTACCATATCTGGTACTAATGGTAAAAGCTCCACAAGTTTTTTTGTTTCCCAGTTTTTAAACTATCTGCAAATTAAAAATATGGTAATAGGCACACTAGGAATTTATATTGATGGTAAAAAAGTTCAAGATTGTCTAACTACCCCAAGTGCTACTACTTTAATGGAATATTTTAAAATTGCCACGAAAAATAATATTAAATTTGTAGTGATGGAAAGTTCAAGTCATGGTATAGAACAACATCGTGTTGATGGTTTACATTTTAAAGCTGTGGGTTTTACTAATTTAACCCAAGACCATCTTGATTATCATAAAACTATGGAAAATTATTTCCTTGCTAAGGCTAGGCTTTATACCTCAGATTTATCGGATACTAGTGTAATTAATATAGACGATGAATACGGAGATAGACTATCAGGTTTAGCTAAGAAATCTGGTAAAAAAGTTTTAGATTATGGCTTCAAAGCTAAAGATGGTTTACAAATCTTAGAAATTACTAAACATAATACTTCGCAAAGTGTTAGGGTACTATATAAAAATCAAGAATATATAGTTAATATTAATTTAATGGGAGAGTTTCAAGTTTATAATATTTTATGTGCGATGGGAATATTACTAAACTTAGGGTTTTCTATTACAGAGTTGGCAGATATTACCCCTAAATTACAACAAATTGAAGGAAGATTAAATTTAATTTTACCAAAAAATCAAGATAAAGCTAATTCTAAAATCTTTGTAGACTTCGCCCATTCTCCCAATGCTTTAGAAGAAGTTTTAAAAATCTTAAAAAAAGAAGAGCATAATAAACTTCTAGTAGTATTTGGTTGTGGTGGTAATAGAGACAAAACTAAACGTCCTATCATGGGAGCCATATCTGCAAAATATGCTGATATTGTTTATATAACCGATGATAATCCTAGATTTGAAGATGCAACTACCATTAGAAATGAAATAGAACAAGGTATAACTAAAAGAGATAACCTTGTAGTTCATAATATTGCTGGTCGTAAGTCTGCGATTGCTAAAGCCATAGCAGACCTAAATTCTGGTGATATTTTATTAGTAGCGGGCAAAGGGCATGAAGACTATCAAATAATTGGTGATAAAAAACATCATTTTTCTGACAGTGAAACCATCTTAGAAATATTAGGTAAATAAATGCAATTAAATAAACAAAATCTTATAACTGCACTTGGCAGTAATTTATTAAGTATTAAAGGCGACTTTATTGTAGAAAATTACTCAATTGATACACGAACTCTAAAGGTTGGAGACTGTTTTATTGCCTTGAAAGATAAAACTGACGGGCATCAGTATTTAAGTAATGCTATTGAAAAAGGAGCTTTATCTTTATTAATTACCGAAGAATTTTTCTCGCAAAATCCTATTAATTTTCCTAATCTTATTATTGTAAAAGATACCTACTTGGCTCTTAAAGAAATTGCCGAGTTTACCGCCAATACTTTAAAAAAAAATGGTGGTGAACTAATAGGGATTACAGGCAGTGTAGGTAAAACTACCCTTAAAGAAATGCTCCAGTTTGTTTTATCGCAAAACAATAAGGTTTCTAGCACTTTAGGTAATTTTAATAATCATATTGGCTTGCCTTTTTCACTCGCCCATCTTAAAGCTGATTCTGATTTTGGAGTATTTGAAATGGGAATGAGTAGTGTTGGTGAAATATCTTTTTTAGTTAATATTTTAAAACCAAGAATTGCCGTAATTACCGAAATTGCTGCTGCTCATACCGAATTTTTTAACAGTAGCGATAAATCACCATTAGACCTAATAGCTGAGGCTAAATCTGAGATTATTGAAGGTTTAAATGAAAAATCTGTACTATTTTTAAATTTTGATAATCAATACTTTAATTTCCTTAAAGAAAAAGCTCAAAATAAGGGAGTTAAAGAGATTATTACTTTTTCGCAAAATAACCCTAGTGCCGATATTTATGTTAAAACCACTAATTTACAAAACAACTATTATACGGAAGTAAGTGCTAGCATTTTTGGAATGGAAGTTAGTTATAAAATTAACTCAATGGCTTTACATAATGCTATGCTTTCTGCCCTTGCCTTAGGAATTGCCAGAAAACTAAATATAGATATAAAAAAAACTCTTGAGAATTTTGGTGATTTTAAAATTCCTAAAGGTAGAGGAGCAATTTCTAAAATTAATTTTGATGATAAAAATATTACTTTAATTGATGATTCTTACAATGCTAGCCCTAAATCTATGAATAGTGCGATTTTGTCGCTTAGCAGTGTATCGTCTAAAAAAGTTATTATCTTAGGTGATATGCTAGAGCTGGGTGAGAGTAAAGAAAAAGAGCATATTGCTTTAAAAGATTCTTTGCAAAAAGTTAATAATATCAAAGAAGTTATTCTAATTGGTAAACTAATGCAGAATCTTTATAATGAGGCGAATGATAGCATAAAAATGCAGCATTTTAATAATTTTGAAGAGTCTTTAAGTTATATTAAAAATATTTTAGATGATGGTGATTTAGTTTTTATTAAGGGATCGCTAGGATCGGGAGTTATAAATATATCTAAATATTTACAAAGCAATATGAATAATTTATAATCTAATCTTGTTATAAGTGTTCTTTATAACAGGGACTATAGTATTTAAATGTGGGTGTAATGTCTTTTTTAAATTTGCTAGATTTATCTAGTGTTTCGGTTCTGCACAGAGCAGGCTTAGCTTTTTTAACCGCTTTAGTTTTGGTTTTAATATTAGGAAAACCCTATATTAAACTTGTAAAACTTTCTAAAAATTTCTTACAACCTATTCGGGAAGATGGTCCGCAAACTCACCTAAAAAAACAAGGAACACCAACATTAGGTGGTCTTTTAATTATGTCAGTTTTTTGGCTAACTTCTATTGTTTGGTTAGCTAACCTTAACAATATAATTGTAATTATTTTATTAATATCCTTTGGGTTTACTCTTTTAGGATTCATTGACGATTTCTTAAAACTAGCCTTTAAAAATTCTAAAGGCTTAAATGGAAAATTCCGTTTAGTGGTAGGTACAATTATTTCTATGGTTGCTGTGTACTATTTGCTTGCAGAATATCCGCCAGAAATTGCAAAGAGTGTATTTTTTCCTTTCATTAGTAGCTTTTATCTTAATATCGGGATTGGAATCTTATTTTTTGGAGCATTTGTAATAGTTGGTACAGCTAATAGTGTTAATTTAACCGATGGTCTTGATGGCTTAGCTAGCATGGTAATTTCTACAATTTTAGTAGCATTTTTATTATTGATTGTGTTAATTACAACACCTGGTGTTTATACTAACTTTTTATATAGCTCTATTTTTTATTTTAATAATGTGAGAGAAGTTTTAGTTTTATGTGCTGCTTTAATAGGAGCAATTTTAGGATTTTTATGGTTTAATGCCTATCCTGCTAAAATATTTATGGGCGATGTAGGTTCATTAGGGATTGGTGGAACTCTTGGGATTATTGCTGTATCTTTAAAACAAGAATTGTTTTTAGCAATAGCTGGGTTATTTTTAGTAATTGAAAGTTTATCAGTAATTATTCAGGTATATTATTTTAAACTTACTGGAAAAAGATTTTTCTTAATGGCACCTATCCATCATCATTTTGAAAAAAAAGGTATCTCAGAAATTACTGTAGTAAAAAGAATTTGGATTTTTACTATTGCTACCTCTATTGTTGCCTTATTACTTTTAGATACATAGAAAGTTTTGTTATTTCGCTTTAATATGTTGTCGCAAAGTTATTCATGTATTGTTTATACATGTCATAACTTTGCTCCTAATCTTAAAGCGAAATACCTAAAACTTTTGATAGTTGGTTATTTCGCTTTAATATGTTGTTGAAGAGTTATTTATGTATTGTTTATACACGTCATAACTTTGCTCCTAATCTTAAAGCAAAATACCTAAAACTTTTAATAATATACTATTGCAGAGTTATTTCAAATGCTAAGTAAAAAAATTGCTGTATTAGGTGCTGGTAAAAGTGGGTTATCTTCTTATAAGCACTATAAAAATTTAGGATATGATGTAGTAATTTGGGATGAAAACCCTAAGGCAGTAGAATCATTAGAGGGAGAATATAGCTTTTTATCTTATGAAAAATGGGATTATCAGAACCTAGATTTTATTATTACCTCACCAGGTATAGCTTTAGAACATCCTAAAAAACATTATGTTTTAGAAAAATCTCAAGAATTTAATGTAAAAATCTATGTTGATATAGAACTATTCATTAAAGAAAATCCCCAAATTAAATATATTGCTGTTAGTGGCACTAATGGAAAATCTACCACTACAGCTTTAATTCAGCATATTTTTGAAAATGCTGGTAAAAAATGTACCTATGCTGGGAATATTGGTATCCCAGTGTTTGATATTAACCCAGCAATGTACGAATATATTGTGCTAGAGCTTTCTTCTTATCAAATAGATTTAATGAACGATATTCATTTTAATTGTGCTTTGTTGCTTAATATCCAAGAAGATCATCTAGACCATCATGGAACTTTTGAAAACTATAAACAGGTTAAATATAGGCTTTTTGAAAATCAAAACTTTAATGATATAGCCATTGTTGATAGTAATCTTTTAAAAGAACTTCAAGAAGCAATTCCATATTCTAAAATTATTCCAATAACTACAGATAAAACCTTACAGGGAGCCAATATCCTTGTGGATGAAAACCATATCACCGATAATTATTTCAGTAATAATAAAAATGTTGTTGCTTATGAAGATTTACTATATTTAAAAGGTGAGCATAATTACTTAAATATTTCTTTTGCTTATGCCGTTGCTAATTTTTTTAATTTAGCTGAAGAAGATATTATTAAAGGGATACTATCTTTTAAAGGCTTAAAACATCGCCAAAACAATTTAGGAAGGATTAATAATATAACTTTTATTAATGATTCTAAAGCAACTAATCAAGAATCCACATTGCAAGCTCTTAAAGCCTTTAGCGATATTTACCTTATTTTAGGAGGGATTGCTAAGTCGGCTAACTTGGATGTTATTTTACCTTATCTTAAACAAGTTAAAGGAATCTTTTTAATTGGTAGCTCTACACCAGTTTTCTCAAAAATTTTACAAGAAAATAAAATTTCTTTTGTGGTTTGTAAAAATTTACAAGATGCTACCTTAAAAGCCTATGAAACTGCTGTAGTTAAAGGAACAGGGACAGTGCTACTTTCTCCTGCCTGCTCCTCATTTGATGAGTTCAAAAGTTTTGAACATAGAGGCGACACCTTCGTGGATATTGTTAAGGATATAAAATCTTAACATAAATTTAAGCATTTTATTTTATAATATCAGTAGTTATAAAATAAAATCTAGGTAGGTTGTGTTTAACAGAAACAGCAAGAATTTTTTATCAAAATGGTGGTGGCAAAATGATAAGTCTATTCTTTTGTCTTTTTTCTTATTAATTTTTATCAGCATTATTTTAGTAATTACGGCTTCACCGTTTGTGGCAATTCGCATTGGGGTTGATCCTTTTCATTTTATTAATAAGCACTTAGTTTTTTTAGTAATAGCCTGTGGAGTTATTTATTTTTTCTCTACTTTAAGCAAAGAAAACTTAATCTTTGTGGTAGTAGCTGGATTTACTATCAGCATTTTAGCCATGATTGCTGTACTATTTTGGGGTAGTGAAACTAAAGGGGCAAGCCGTTGGTTATATCTACCAGGATTTTCGCTACAACCATCAGAATTTATGAAGGTTCTTTTTCCTGCAATGTTAGCAATAATATGGAAAAAAATGGAAATTTCTAAAGATAAAATTCTTACCAGTTTAAGTCTTTTTTTACCATATTTTATCCAAAAATGGAGATTAACCCAGTGGCTGGCAAAAAATATTACATATTTAGTTTTATTTATAATCTATTTTTTTGTAGCTTTTTTACTTTTAAAACAACCAGATGTCGGAACAGTAGTTTTAATCTCCACAGTTTTTTTTGGGATACTTTTTATTACAGGAATTAGCTATCTATGGAGTATAATTATTGCCTTTATTTGCTCTATTGGTGGAGTTTTTGCCTACTGTACTTTTCCCCATGTGCATTATAGGGTAAATACTTTTTTCTTTGAGCAGAAATCTTATCAGGTTAGCAAAGCTATTGAGGCTATTTCTAATGGCAAAATTTTTGGGCTAGGTGCGGGGCAAGGTGTGGTAAAACAATACCTGCCAGATTCTCATACTGACTTTATCTTTAGTGTGGGAATAGAAGAATTTGGGCTAGTTTTTGGTTTGTTTTTGATTTTAATTTATTTAAATATTGTCTATCGCTTGTTTTATATTATCCAAAAACAGCAGGATTCATTTAATATTATAGCCCTTAGTGGTAGTATGTTTTTATTAGGAGTGCAATCCTTTATTCATATTGCTTCTAATATTAATTTAATTCCTACTAAAGGAATGACTTTGCCATTAATATCTTATGGAGGGTCTTCGTTAATTTCTATCGCTATATTAATAGGATTGATATTAAATTTAAGTAAAAAAGATATACAAAATATCATTTTAAAAGTAGAATAATAAGTGAAATTTTTAAGAATAAATACGGAAGAATAGATTTGAAGAAAACAATAGCAATCACCACAGGCGGTACTGGAGGGCATTATTTCCCAGCTAAAGCATTATGTGATGCCTTTTTGAAAGAGGATTATAATGTTTTCGTTTTTTTAGATAAAAGAGCCTACAAGTATAAGCATATTTGGGATAAAAATGCAAAAGTATATCAAATAGCTTCATTAGGGTTTAAAAAGAAATCTTTATGGCATATTATTAAAATGATTTCAACTATTAAAGTCGGATTTTTTCAATCTCTTACTCACTTTTTAAAACACCGTCCAAGTATACTAATTAGCTTTGGCGGATACTCTTCAATCCCTACAGTTTTTGCCAGTATAATTTTAAGAATACCCATAGTTATGCACGAGCAAAATGCAACTTTAGGTAAAGCTCATAAATTATTTTTAAAATTCGCTAAAGTTATTGCTACAACTTTTCCAGATACTAAAAATATCCCAAGTAATATAAAAACCGAACTAGTGGGTTTGCCAGTTCGTAAAGAATTTATTTTCTTTAGAAATAAACAAAAAGAAGAAACCTCTAATAAATTTACTGTTCTTATTTTAGGGGGTTCACTCGGAGCAAAAATTTTCTCTGATACTATTCCCCTAGCTTTTATGAAATTAAGTGAAGAAGAGCAGAAAAAAATAACTGTTTATCATCAGTGTCGTGAAGAGTTAATAGAGCAAACCGAAGATAAGTGGAAAAAAACTAAGGTTGATTATACAATTAAACCATTTTTTAGCAATATTGCTGAAATCTTATGGGAATCTAACTTAGTAATTGCAAGGGCGGGGTCTTCTAGTATTGCCGAAATTAACACTATGGGGAGGTATGCTTTTTATATTCCTTATGCTTTAGCCGCAGAGAATCATCAAGAACTAAATGCTATCAATGCTAAGCTACATTCAGGGGCAGACTATACTCTAGAAAAAGATTTTGATGTGGATGTATTACAAAATATTATTAAAAAAACTCTTGATGATAAAGAATTTCTTAAGGAAAGAGAAGAAATTTCAAAAATTAGTGGCAGTATAAACTCCACCGAAAAATTCAAAAAAATTATAGCAGATATTATTGGGTAGATTATGAAAGATTTATTACAAACACCATTTTCTTCAGTTAAAAACATATTTTTTACAGGGATTGGTGGTATTGGTATGAGTGGCTTAGCCGAATTATTTTTAAATTTAGGCTACAATGTTCAAGGTAGCGATATTAAAGAAAATTCTATTATTGAAAGGTTAAGAAAAAGAGGAGTAGAAATTGCTATAGGTCAGCAAAAAGAAAATATTAAAAATGCTGATATTTTAGTTGTTTCTTCAGCAATTAAAGAAGATAACGAAGAATATGTTGAAGCAGTTCGTTTGGGGATTCCAATTTTTAAACGTTCTAAAATGCTAGCTGAACTTATGCGCTTTAAATGGAGTATTGCCGTAGCAGGAACTCATGGTAAAACCACGACTACCTCATTAATATCACATATTATGCACTATGCTAAATTAGACCCTACTGCAATAATTGGCGGTATTGTTAATTCTTGGGGGCAAAATTCTCGCTTTGGTGATAGTAATTGGCTAGTGGCTGAAAGTGATGAATCTGATGGTTCTTTCTTAGACCTGCCAGCTACAATTTCGGTAGTAACCAATATTGAAGAAGAACACATGGAGCATTATGGTACTTACGGTAAACTTAAAAGCGATTTTGTAAGGTTTATCAATAGTATCCCTTTTGTAGGTTTTTCGGTTTTGTGTATTGATAACTCTGGAGTACAAGATATTCTACCTTTTGTAAAACAAAGAAAAATTATTACTTATGGAGTATCGCCACAGGCAGATTATCGTATCGTTAATATTGATTATAGTAATCAGGGAGTTTCCTTTGATGTGGAATCTAATATTAAAGGTGTTGAAAAAATAAGAAAAGGTTTTTACTTGCCGATGTTTGGAGTTCACAATGTTTTAAATGCTACAGCAGCGATTGTTGTATCAGAAAATATTGGTATAGAAGAAGATACAATTAAAGAGGCTCTGAAAGAATTTAAAGGAGTTAATAGAAGGTTTACGAATATTGGTTCAGTTGGTGAAACAGTATTTATAGATGATTATGCTCACCATCCTTCTGAAATAGAAGCAGTGATTAATGCTGCTAATAAATTAAAAAAAGAAGATGCTAAAATAATCTCAATAGTACAGCCTCATAGATACACAAGATTAAGAGATCACTTTGAGAATTTTTGCAAATGCTTTAATGGTTCAGATTTTGTAATTATCTTAGATGTTTATAAAGCAGGTGAAGAACCTATAGAAGGTTATAGTGCTGAAAACTTAGTGGTAGGAATTCAAAACTACGGGCATAAAAATGTTATATATGTTAAAGAAGCTGAGCTAGTAGATAAACTTACCGAGATATTAGCTAATAATAAAATAGAGATGTCTCTTTTTATGGGAGCAGGAGATATTACTAACATTGCTCAACGAGTTTTTAATAAAATGAGTAATAATAAATAATTATGCAAGACTTTATCTCTAATTTAAAAGGAGTATTTAAAAGTAATTATCCTTTGAAAAATCTTAATTGGTTTAAAATAGGTGGGGATGCTGAGCATTTTTTTTCGCCACAAGATATTGATGATTTAATTTTCTTTTTAAAAAACAAACCCCAAAACTTGCCAATTACTATTTTAGGAGCAGGTTCTAATGTTTTAATTAGCGATAGTGGAGTTGCAGGAGTTGTAATTAAGCTCAATAATTTTGATAATTGTAGCTTTTTAGAAGATGGTAAAATATTTGCTGAAAGTGGAGCTTTAAATATTTCTGTTTCTAATTTAGCTCTCAGAGGAAATCCACCACAAGGAGGTTTTGAGTTCCTTTCGGGTATTCCTGGTAATATTGGTGGGGCGATTTCTATGAATGCGGGGAGCTTTGGTCGGGAGTTTTGCGATATTTGTGTTTCGGTAAAAGCTCTTAATCTTAATGGCGATATTCTTAATTTAGCTAAAGAAGATTTAGGATTTTCTTATCGTAAAAATTCTCTTAAAGAACCATTGATTTTTATTTCTAGTATTATGCAAGGATACGAAGATAACCTTGAAAATATTAAACAAAAATTAGAAGATATAAAAATCAAAAGAAATGATACTCAGCCTAAAAAAGTTTTAACAGGGGGTTCAACTTTTGCTAATCCTAAAGAAAATAATCCACATGGTTATAAGGCTTGGCAATTAATAGATAAAGTAGGATTGCGAGGTTATAAAATTGGCGATGCGGGATTTTCGGAAAAGCATTGTAATTTTATTATTAACTATGGTAATGCGGTAGCAGAAGATATTGAAAAACTAATTGCTGAGGCTCAAAATAGGGTAAAAGCAGAGTTTGGTATTGAATTACATCAAGAAATTAAATTTATTAAATAAGGTAATATATAGATGAAAGTTGTAGTTTTAATGGGAGGAATATCCTCAGAAAAAGAAGTTTCACTAAACACAGGGCAGGCTATTTATGAGGCTTTAAGTAGCCGTAAAGAATTTACTGTGGAAAAATATATTTTAACCGAAGATATTTTCTCTTTCATAAATTTTTTAAATAATAATAAAGATATTGTTATTTTTAATGCTCTGCATGGTAAATTTGGTGAAGATGGTAGAGTGCAAGCAGTTTTAGATTTAATGAGAATTCCTTATACTCATAGTGGGGTTTTAACCTCTAGCATTGCCATGAATAAAATTATTACTAAAGAAATCGCTAAAAGTGTTGGTGTTCCTGTTGCCTTGCATCAAAGTTTTAACCCTAAAACTTTTAATGTTAATGATGTAGCAATAAAGTATCCTATGGTAATTAAGCCTATAGACGAAGGTTCTAGTGTGGGTATTTATTTGGTAAATACTAAGGAAGAACTAGCAGAGGCAATTGCTAAAATGCAAAATTTTTCACAAGTGATGATAGAAGAGTACATTAAAGGTGTAGAGCTTACTACAGGAGTATTAAACGGAGAAAATTTAGCAATTACCGAGATTATCCCGATTAATAATTTTTATGATTATGAATCTAAATATGCTAGTGGTGGTTCAAAACACATAGTGCCTGCAAATTTAGAAATAGCAGTGCAGAATCAAATTAAAGCCCATGCTTTAAAAATTTATAATATTTTACAATGTCGTGGAGCAGTGAGGATAGATTTTATCTACAATAAAGAAGAAAATATCCCTTATTTACTAGAAGTTAATAACCAACCAGGGATGACAAAAACATCGTTATTGCCAGAACAAGCACAATATTTAGGGATAGACTTCCCCTCTTTATGTGCGAAATTAGTTAGCTTTGCAAAATACGATGATTAATAATTTATTTATTATTTTGTGGTAGAATTTTGCTAAGAGCATATTTTTAGGATATTTTTATTAAAGTGAAAATAAAAATTTTTAGCTATAGCAAAATTCAAGCCACATTAGTTATTGTCTTTAGTATTCTTATTGTTTCGTTTTGCTTAGTTTTATCTGTTAAGATTTTTAATTTTGTTAAAGTAATCCCCGTTAATAATGTAGTTATTAATGGAGCTTCGCCTGAGGTAAAGCAAGAAATAATGAAAAGCCTTGCTTTTCTTCGTGATGAAAAAGTAATGTCAGTTGATTTAGAGAACTTAAGGTTATATCTTAATTCTATGCCTTGGGTTTATAAATCGGCGGTTAGTAGAAATTTAAGTGGTGAAATTATCATTACTATAATGGAGATTAACCCTTATTTTTTATGGCTAAATGATGATAATAACTATAAACTAATCACCTCTGATGATACTCAAAGCCAAGTTAAATTAAATTTTCCTTTGGAAGATTTAATAACCATAGAAAAGGGTAGTATCGCCTTAAAAAATTCTCATAAATTGCGGTTTTTAATCTATCAAGATTTAAACATTCTAAAAGAAATAAAAACCCTTAGATATAATGGCTATCGCTGGGATATTATCCTTAAAAATGGCTTGGTTATTCGCTTACCTGAAGAAAATATGATAAAAGCCTATACAACCTTTTTAAATCTTAATAAAAAGTATAATTTTTTAGATAAAAATTTAGATTATATTGATGCTACCGCTATTAATAAACTATTTATTCAAGTAAAATAGGGTTGAAAAATTATGATAAAAACCCTTAAAACCATCAAAAAAAATTTAGCTGCAAATATTGTTGCTGTAATTGATATTGGCGATATTAGAACTTTTTGTTTAATTTATCGTGTTTTTGATAATGATGACTATCAACTTTTAAGTATTGAATCAGTTTTTACAAGAGGGTTTGAAAAAGGTGCTGTAATAAATTTAGCTGAGGCTAGCAGTTGTTTATCGGACCTTTTACAACTTGCCGAAAAAACTGCTAAAGCTAGAATTGTAGATGTGATAGTTTCAGTACCAAGAGATAAAACTAGCATTATTAATTATCCTGTGGTTAAAACTTTCAATCGTGAAATTACTAGGCAAGATCTAGATAAACTTAAAGATAGTAATGAGTACTCTTTGTATGGTAATTTAGATAATGTAATTATAAGTGTTCAGCATGGTGATATTTTTTTAGATGGCAAAAAAGTTGATAATCCTGAGGGCATGTATGCTTCTGCTTTACATACAGATATAACGATTATCAAATGCTTTGAACCGTATATTATTAACCTTTTAAATTTATTTGAGTATTTATCAATTAATTTATTAGCAATAATTCATCCTAGTGTAGCTTTACCTTATTTGCTTGATGTTAATAGTCCTGATTTAGCTCTATTTATTGCTATTGATGCTACTACTACCAATATTAGTATTTCAAATAAATCTAAGGTGATTTATCATAAAGAGATGAATCAAGGGATTAATAATATTTTAAATACTGCCTTAAAAAATTTAGGAGTAGTTGGCAATATTTTAGAGGAAAAAGGAATCTATGATATGTCTTTTGCTACAATTAAAGATAAAATTGTTAAGTTTAATTTTAATAATAACGAGGTTAAATTATCTAGCAACAGTATAAATAATGAGTTAAACGAAGTGATTACTTCTTTTTTTAAATTAATAATGCTAGAATGTAAACATATAAATATGAATAGTATAATTAATATTAGTATTATTGGTGAATGCTCTAACTTAATTAAGCTAAATACTCGCTTTGAGGAACAAATGAACTCTAATCTAATGTTAATTAATAAACTAAGGGCTGAAAAAACAGACCTAGTTAAACCGCTAGAAAGTGTTGCGGCTTTAAGTATTATAAAGTATTACCTTAAGAATTATAAAACTGAAAAAACATTAAAAATATTATCTAAAAAACTCAAAGATTTACTATATTAGGAGGAGTTTATTGTGGTTAAAAAATTTACATCAATTGAAGAAATTAATAATATTACCAATGATGATGTATTTAAGCCAAAAATTACAGTAATTGGAGTTGGCGGAGCAGGAACTAATGCCGTTAATAACATGATTAACATGGATTTACAAGGGGTTAAATTCATAGTAATTAATACCGATTCCCAATCTCTTGAAAAATCTATTTGTTCTAATAAAATCCAAATTGGACCTAAAGTTACCAAAGGTTTAGGAGCAGGTTCAAGACCTGAAATTGGTATTGCAGCAGCAGAGGAATCTACCGAAGATATTAAAAATGCTTTAGACGGTACTAATATGCTATTTATCACCTGTGGTATGGGTGGTGGTACTGGTACTGGGGCTTCGCAAGTTATTGCAAAAATTGCCAAAGATATGGGAATTTTAACAATTGCTTTTATTACAAAACCTTTTGAATTTGAAGGGTCGCAAAGGCTTGATATTTCTTTATTAGGAGTTTCAGAGCTAGAAAAAGTTGTAGATGCTCTTGTGGTAATTTCTAACCAAAACTTATTTAGAGTTATTGAACCTAATACTAGTATGCTCCATGCTTTTAGAGTTACCGATAGTGTTTTATACTCTGGAGTTAAAGCAATTACCGATTTACTAATTTCTAATGGTTTAATTAACCTAGACTTTAATGATATTCGCTCAGTTATTGAAAATACTGGTAGAACCATGATTGGAGCAGCAGAGGCAGAAGGTAATGATAGAGCCGAAAAGGTAGCCAAAGCAGCGATTTTAAATCCACTTTTAGAAGAAGTAAGCATTCGTGGAGCAAAAAGAGCCTTAATTAATATTACCGGTGGCGAAGATATGACCCTTATTGAGATTGATGCAATTATTAATCTCATTAAATTAGAGCTATCGGAAGAAGCCTTTATTAATTTTGGTGCGGTTTATGATGAAAATATGGGTAATAAAATCAGAGTTTCAGTTGTAGCCACAGGGCTTGATACTAATTTTAAACCATCAATGGTAATTCCTCCTAGAGCAACTACTAGGGTTATTATAAAAAATGAAGAAGTTGAGGAAGAAGAAACACCGTCGCAACCTGTATATTCTAATACCAGAGAGCAAAATACTGAAAGACCAAGAGCAACAAGAAAGCCTAGAGAAGTAGTAAAACCTAAAGAAGATTTACCACCTAAAAAAGAAGTGGAAGCCGTAAAAAAACCGTTAGAAAAAGAAGCTGAAGTTTCTACTTATCAAAAATCGGTGTCTTTCTTTAATAATAATCATCAAGAAGATGAAGAAGATTTTGAGGATGAGGAAGTTTTCGTAGAAGAAAACTTTGAGGAAGAAGATCCAATTTTTGAAGAAAGAATTAAACAAGAATCTTTAAGAGATGCTGAATATGCTAAACAAAAAACCGATAAGCAAGCCCTTAAAAATGAAGAATTCTTTGAGGAAAATGAAGAAGTTGGTCTTTTTGAGTTAATAGCTAAAAAAAATAAGCACGAAGAAGAAGCTAAAAAAAGAAATGTTGTAAACGAAGAAGAGCTACTACAAATTAAAAATAGAGATAAGTTTGTACAGAAATCTCAAGATAGAGAAGAAAAAGATATATCCTTTTTTGATTTGCCTTCGTTTTTAAAGAAAAAAAAGTAAAAGTTGTTTGTAATAATTTGTTAGGGTTTTTTAAAATACAAATTTCTTTATTCTGTTATTATATAAATAATTAGGAGTAAAGAGAAATTACATGCATCAAAGAACTATTAAACAAATCTTAGAAATCAGTGGAATCGGTCTACATTCAGGTAAAACTGTTAATATGAAGTTAATCCCTGCTCCTGCTGATAGTGGAATTGTATTTAAAAGAGTAGATATTTTAGATAACGAAGAAAGTATTATCCCAGCTAGATACGATCTAGTAAGAGATACTAAACTTTGTACCATGTTAATTAACGACTTAGGTGCTAAAGTTGGGACTATAGAACATTTAATGTCGGCTTTGGCTTATTTAAAAATTAATAATTTACTTATAGAAATAAATTCGTTTGAAGTTCCTATCCTTGATGGTAGTGCTAGAGTTTTTATTGAAGAAATTAGTAAGGTTGGTATTGCTGATTTATCTGAGCCAAGAAAAGTTCTTAAAATTTTAAAACCAGTATCTTTAAAAACCGATAAATGGGAAGTTAAAATCGTTCCCCATGAAAGTAGCTTTGTTTTAAATGTAGAAATAGAATTTAATAATGCCGTAATTGGTAAACAAAATTATAGCTTTGATATTAATAACGATGATTACTATCAAGATATTTCTAAAGCTAGAACATTTTGTTTAGAGCAAGAAATTGCTTATTTGCAATCGGCTGGGTTAGCACTAGGTGGTTCTTTAGATAATGCTATTGTTGTAGGAAAAGAAGCAGTTCTTAATCCTGAGGGATTGCGATATAAAGAAGAATTTGCCAGACATAAACTTTTAGATGCACTTGGTGATTTATATCTTTGTGGTTATGAGATTCAAGGTGAGTTTAGCGGAATTAAATGCGGACATGAATCTAATAATTTATTACTAAGAGAAATCTTTAAAGATGCTAGCAATTATGAAATAGTAGCCGATTACAGCAGTATGCCACTGTTTGTGGCTACGGCTAGAGGTATTGCTGAAAAATATTAGTTGTTTTATTAATTGCTAATAATCGTAATTTAAAATACAATATAAATAGCTTGTGCTTAAATATTTTAAGTTAATAGTCTTGGTTGCTTTAGCTAGTAGCTTAAAATGTTTAAGTACATTTTTGTATTTATAAAATTGAAACTGTATATGAATAAAATAAAAATTAGCATAATTTTATTGTTGTTTGCTGTAGTAGCCTCGTGTTCTTCTTTTCAGAAAGAGCCAACGATGGATGTTGATTATTTATATGCCAATGCTCTAAATAAATTTAATCAAGGAAATTTGTTTGAGGCTAAGAAAACCTTTCAACAAATATCCGATAACTTTCCTTATAAAGACGAAGCTATAGAGGCTCAAGTTTTTTTAATTTGGATAAACTACCTAGAAAACGATTATGTTACAGCAGAAGTTACCATTGATGCTTTTTTAAAGTATTATGTTGCTAATAAGTATACCGATTGGGCTAATTATATGCGAGCCTTAATGGCTTACGAACAGATGGATTCTTCTGAAACCGATCAAACAGATTCGCTTACTGCTTTAAACCTATTTGCCAATATTTATAAGAAATATGCAGGAACTCAATACGAAAAAGATGCCTATTATCGTATTGAAGCTATTAAATATAACCTAGCCTTAAGAAATATGCAGGTAGGATTCTTTTACTTACAACAAAGAAACTATATTGCAGCTATAGCTAGGTATCAAGATGTGGTTAATAGCTTTCCAGATACAATTTTTGTGCAAGAAGCCATGTATAGGCTAGTTTATTTGTGGCTTTTAATGGGTGTAGACGATGAAGCCTTTAGGGCAGCCTCAGTTTTAGGATATAACTATCCTCATAGCGAATGGTATAGAAGATCTTTGCGATTAATTAATCGCCATTTGCCAAACCACTCTAAAGAATTAACTAGAAATATAGCAACTAATTAAACCTGTAAAAAGAGTATGCTTAAAAGTCTGCATATAAAAAATATTGTACTAATCAAAGACATTACTATTAATTTCTTTAATGGCTTTAGTGTTTTTAGTGGTGAAACAGGGGCTGGTAAAAGTATTCTTTTAGATTCTCTATCGCTAGCACTAGGAGAACGGGCTAATTATAATCTCATTCGCAAAGGTTCAACCGAAGCAGAGGTAGTAGCTTGTTTTGAGGTAAGTAAATCTCATAAATCTATTGAACTACTAAAAGATAACTCTATCGGTTTTGTTTTTGAAGAAGAAATCAACGAAGAAATTATTCTAAGAAGGGTAATTTCTAGCGACGGTAAATCTAAAAGTTTTATTAACGATACTCCAGTAAGCATTAATTTTTTAAGACAACTTTCGGCTACCTTAATTGATATTCACGGACAGTTTGATAATCAACGGTTAATGAATCCTAGCCAACACCGAGAAATTCTTGATAGTTTTATTTTAGACAAAACTTTACTTGAAAAAGTTGCGGAATCTTGGAATGAGTATAAGGAATCTAAACAAAATTTAGAAAAAAAACTATCCGAGATTGCTGAGCTACAAAAAGAAAAAGAATATATAGAATATGCCCTGCATGAGCTAGTAGAGTTAAACCCTAAAGAAAACGAGGAAAAAGCTCTTTTAGAAAAAAAACATCTTATGCAAAATGGCAAAAAGATTCTTAATAGCTTACAAGATATAGATAAAAATATTCGTGGCACAGATATGCTAAGTAATTTGCATAAATCTATGAGGCTACTTGAAAATATTAAAAACCTTCTTAATGAAAATCCTGAGGTAGATAAACTTATAGATAGCTTTGATAATAGCTATACTAAACTTAATGAATCTATAGAATCTTTAGAAGATTTTAAAGATTCCCTAGATTTTAATGAAAGTGAATTATCAGCCATAGAAGAACGAATCTTAGATCTACGAAGCCTTGCTAAAAAGCATAAGATATTAAGCGAAGATTTACCAAACCTTAAAGAAGAGTTCTCGCAAAAATTAGCTACTTTAAGTTTAGGTGAAAATTTAATAGATAATATTAAACACGAAAGCGAAGAAAAATATAGAATATTCCTAGATTTTGCCAATCAGCTTTCGCAAAAAAGGGTTGGGTCTGCAAAAATAGTTGATACCAAAGTTAATGCTGAGCTAGCTTTTTTAAAACTGCAATCGGCAGAATTTTTTACTTTAGTAGAAAAAGAAAATGAGGGTGAATTCGGTATAGATAAAATCACCTTTAAAGTAAAAACTAATAAAGGGGCAGATTGGGGCGATTTAAACAAAATAGCATCCGGCGGCGAAATGGCTCGCTTTATGCTAGCTTTAAAAATCGTTCTCGCAGAGGTTGATATTATCAACACTATTATTTTAGATGAAATAGATATAGGTGTGGGTGGGGAAGTTGCGGAATCTATTGGTCGTCGCCTTTTATATTTATCGCAAAATATTCAAACTATTGTGGTAACCCATTCGCACCAAGTGGCTGCTAGTGGTAATCATCATTATAAGGTTTTAAAAGAAATAATTAACGATGAAGTTTTAAGTAAGTTGATTCTTTTAAATAACGATGAAAGAATCCAAGAAATAGCTAGAATGCTCTCGGGCGAGGTAATAACTCCACAAGCCATAGCCACCGCTAAAGCCTTATTAAATCAAGAGTAGTTTAGTATGAAGTTAGAAGATTATAAAATTAATGAAAGTGATTCCTTAGAGGTTATCCAAGAAAAACACTCAAAATTAGTAGCTTTTTTAGAAGAGTGTAATCAAGCCTATCATGGTAATGAGTTTCCTTTAATTGAAGATTCGCAATACGACGAACTATTAAATCACCTAAAAAGTATAGAATCCCAATATAATCTAACCTCAGATATTACAACTAAAGTAGGCTCTTCTTTAAGTACTCAAAAATCTAAAGGTTTTACCTCAGTTAAACATTCGCAAAGAATGATGTCTTTAGATAATGTTTTTTCTTACGAGGAACTGCAAAAATTTGATGAAAAAATCAAAAGATTCCTTAATATGGAAGAGCAAACCCCAATAAAATATTTTTCTGAACTTAAGATAGATGGGCTTTCTTTATCTTTGCGATACGAAAACGGAGTTTTAATCCAAGCTCTTACTCGTGGCGATGGCGAATTTGGCGAAGATGTTTTACTAAATGCTAAAACCATTAAAGATATTCCGCAAGTACTAACTGGCGAATTTCCTAAAATCTTAGAAGTTCGTGGCGAGGTTTATATAGAAAAAGATTCTTTTATCAGTCTTAACCAAACCTTAGAAAATGATGGTAAAAAAACTTTTGCTAATCCTCGTAATTTAGCAGCGGGTAGTTTAAGGCAACTAGATTATACAATTACTGCTACTCGTCCACTTAAGTTTTTTGCTTGGGGTTTTGGCGAAATTTCTAATGATTATTCCATTAAAAATTTCTCAGATATTTATAAACTATTACAAAAACTTGGCTTTAAGGTTAATACATATAATCAATCTTGTGAAAATATAGCTGAACTTTATAATCATTATCAATATATAGAAAAAATTAGAGCAGATTTACCGTTTGATATAGACGGCATGGTTTATAAGGTAGATTCCCTTGAATTACAAGAAAGGCTAGGCAATTTAATTAAAGCTCCTCGCTGGGCGGTAGCTCATAAGTTTCAAGCCTCTACTGCTATAACTCATATAGAAAATATCACCGTCCAAGTAGGGCGAACAGGGGTTTTAACTCCTGTTGCCGAACTTACCCCTGTTAATGTGGGTGGGGTAATTGTAGCAAGGGCTTCTTTACATAATATAGACGAAATTAATCGTAAAGATATTCGCATAGGCGATACAGTAGTTATTAAAAGAGCAGGAGATGTAATCCCGCAGGTTATAGAAGTTGTGCTAGATAAAAGAAAAGAAAATTCAATCCCCTTTACTATGCCCGAGATTTGCCCAGTATGTGGTAGTAAAACAGTTAGGGACGAAGGTGGGGTAGCTATCCGTTGTAGTGGTGGAACTTTTTATTGTAAAGCCATGCTAATAGAAGGATTAGTACATTTTGTTTCTCGTGGAGCTTTTGATATAGAGGGCTTGGCAGAAAAGCAAATTATCACCTTTAATAATTTAGGTATTTTAGATTTGCCCCATAATATTTTTGAGCTTAAAAAACATAAAGAAATGCTAATGGATTTAGAGGGTTTTGGTGAAAAATCTATTAATAATCTTTTAGAGGCTATAGAGAACAAAAAAATTATTAACCTTAGTAATTTTATCTATGCACTAGGGATTCACCAAATTGGCGAAAAACTAGCCAAAGTTTTAGCCAAAAATTTCAAAAGTTTAGAGGGTTTAAAATCTTCTTTAGCTAATTTAAAAGAAGATACATCATTTGCCGAGCAAGTTAATATTAATGGCTTAGGCGAAAGTATTTTAAAAGATCTTGTAAATTATTTTAAATCGCAAAAAAATCTTGAGGTTATAACTAAACTGCAAGCCCATATTACCGTGCAAGATTATACTGAAAGCAATATTAATAGTGGCGGAATTTTATTTGAAAAAACTATCCTTTTCACAGGGAGCTTATCAAAATTTAGTAGAAACGAAGCTAAAGCAATGGCAGAAAGAGTAGGGGCGATTGTGGTTTCTAGTGTTTCTAAAAAGTTAAACTATTTAGTAGTGGGCGAAGATGCCGGCAGTAAACTTAAAAAAGCCGAAGAGTTAGGAATAACTATTTTAACTGAAGAAGATTTTTTAAATATGATAAACTAACTAAAATTTTTTTTAATTATTATTTTAAAAGAATCTTTTTAAAGTTTATCTAAAAATAGTTTCATAACTTTCTCCAAAGATATTTTTATAGCCGTAATCTGCACTACTATTAAAAAGATTATATCTAATCCCAAAATCAATAGATTGGATATTATTTTCAAAAGCGTAATTACTTTCTTTAATAGAACTATTCATTATATTAATGTAAAAATAATTTATGATAACATCAATATTACTAGTTAAAGTATAATATGCTCCTATTTTAATTGATAAGCAATGCTAATTACCATCCTACAATAGCTCTAAAGTTTAAAATATATTGTTATTTCATTGACAGCAACATGTATTTAATGTATAATAAAGGCATATTAAGTATGAAAAAAGAAAAAGACCTTAATTAGAATTCTGCAATGCAAAAATATTTTTAGAAAAATACTATAATTAAACAACAAGATTTTATATTTTGAAAATCAAATATAAAAAATTAGCATAAAATTGCGGAGTTTAAGAGTAGAGAATTACTATACTTTTTGATATTATTTAGTTTTTTACTACTTTAGGGTTATTTTCAATATATTTTTTTGATAAAATATAAACTAATTAAAATAATAAATAGGAGGGTATAATGCCAGATAGTAAAATCAATGTATTTTCTGAAATTGGAAAACTAAAAAAAGTTCTATTAAAAAGACCAGGCGAAGAGGTAGAAAACCTAACCCCCGCTTTATTACCAAAACTTTTATTTGATGATATCCCATACTTAAAAATTGCTAGAGAAGAACACGATGAATTTGCTAAAACTCTTAAGAGCTTAGGTGTTGAAGTTGTTTACCTAGAGGATCTAGCCGTAGAATCTTTTGCATCTACACAAATTAAAGAAAAATTTACCGATGATTTTATTTTTGAAGCTGGTATAAGAAGCGAATCGCAAAAAGAAGCTCTAAAGAAATTCTTATTAGATATGCCAGCCAAAGATATGGTACTAAAAATGATGGCAGGTATTTATAAATACGAGCTGCCAAATTATAAAACTTATTCACTTGGATCAATGGTTAATAAAAGCTATCCATTTATGACTGACCCAATGCCTAATCTAATTTTTACCAGAGACCCATTTGCTAGCATCGGGAATGGAGTTTCTATCCATAAAATGCGGACTGATGTTCGGGCAAGAGAAACACTTTTTGCTGATTTAATTTTTAAACACCATCCTGAGTATGGTAATAATAGTGTGCCACTTTACTATAAAAGACATCGTGATTTCTCAATTGAAGGTGGTGATGTTTTAATATTAAACGATACTGTTTTAGCAGTTGGTATTTCAGAAAGAACCGAAAGTAGAGCCATAGACAAACTTGCTCGTGATATTTTTGCAAGTAATACTAGCTTTAAAACTATCCTTGCTTTACAAATTCCAGAAACCAGAAGTTTTATGCACTTAGATACCGTGTTTACTCATATAGATAAAGATAAATTCACAATCCACCCAGAAATTAAAGGACCACTTGTAGTTTATAAAATGGAAAAAGACCCTAATGCTCAATATGGTATTACTGTTAAAAAACAAAACTCTACCTTAGAAGATACTCTAAAAGAAGCCTTAGGGTTAAGTAGTATAACTTTAATAGAATGTGCGGGGGCTCACCCTGTCCATGCTGCCCGTGAACAATGGAATGATGGCACTAATACTTTAGCTGTGGCTCCAGGTGAGGTGGTTGTTTATAACCGTAATCATATTACTAATAGGATATTAAAAGAGCAGGGGATTAAAGTCCACGAAGTACCTTCCTCAGAACTAAGCAGAGGTAGGGGAGGACCTAGATGTATGTCTATGCCACTGTTAAGGGAATCAGTTAAGTAAGAAATGGATTTTGATTTTTTGAGTTTAGAGCTGTGGATATATCACCTAAATTCAAACTTTCTAAAACCTCATAAAAGATATAATAATGAAATAGGAGAAGCAAAATGTATAATCTAAGAAATAGAAGTTTTTTAAAATTAGAAGATTTTACCCAAAAAGATATTAGATACTTATTAGATTTGTCTCGTGATTTAAAAAGGGCAAAATATGCAGGGGTAGAACAACAAAAATTAAAAGGTAAAAATATTTGTTTAATTTTTGAGAAAGACTCAACAAGAACCCGTTGTGCCTTTGAGGTAGGAGCTTACGATCAAGGGGCTCATGTAACCTACTTAGGACCAAGTGGCTCGCAATTTGGTAAAAAAGAATCGGTTGCTGATACTGCCAGAGTATTAGGTAGAATGTATGATGGTATTCAGTTTAGAGGTTTTTCACAACAAGCCGTAGAAGATTTAGCAAGGTATTCTAATGTGCCGGTATGGAATGGACTGACTGATGAAGCTCATCCAACCCAAATTTTGGCAGATTTCCTAACTATAGAAGAACATAAAGGTAAGCTAGCCGGAGTTAAACTAGTATTTGCTGGTGATGGTCGTAGCAATATGGCAAATTCATTACTTATAGGTTCAGCAATGATGGGTTTAGATTTTAGAATCGCCACAGATAAATCTTTATTTCCACATGATTACTATGTGAAAAAAGCTCAAGAATTAGCTAAAGAAAGCGGAGCAAAAATTACTATTACCTCTAATGTAGAAGAAGCAGTTAAAGATGCCGATGCCGTATATACAGATGTTTGGGTATCTATGGGTGAAACCAATTGGGAAGAACGGATTAATTTGTTGAAACCATACCAAGTAAATGCTAAACTTATGGGCTATGCTAAGCCTAATGCTATCTTTTTACATTGTTTGCCAGCTTTCCATGATTTAAATACCACTATTGGTAAAGATATTTTTGATAAATATGGGTTAAATGGTATGGAAGTTACCGATGATGTTTTTGAAAGCAAAAATTCTGTGGTTTTTGATGAAGCTGAGAATCGTCTTCATACTATTAAGGCGGTCATGGTTGCCACACTAGGAGAATAAGTTTTGGTCTTTTTTGTTCTCTATTCATAGTCTCTGCTCCTCATGTATTAATCATACACTACGGAGTAGAGACTACGAATATAAAAGCAAAAAATCCTCAAAACTTTATAGGGATTTTAATATTTTGGATTTCTATATGGAATTTTTCCAATTCGTGTATTTTAATACACTTCGCTGAAAAAACTCCATATATAAACCTCAAACTATCAAAATCTGAAATTGTAGTTTTGGTCTTTTTTGTTCTCTATTCATAGTCTCTGCTTCTCATGTATTAATCATACACTACGGAGTAGAGACTACGAATATAAAAGCAAAAAATCCTCAAAACTTTATAGGGATTTTAATATTTTGGATTTCTATATGAAACCTCAAACTATCAAAACCTCTAAAAACTAGAAAGTATGAAAAGTTTTAAACTACTGATTAACTAAAAACAAAAAGGGACTAAAAATGATAAAAACAAGAATACCCCATGCCTTTACGATTATCTTTGGTTTAATTATTATTGTGGCAATTTTAACTTGGATATTGCCAGCTGGTCAGTTTGATAGAAAGTTTGATAAAGCTACCGATAGGGAACTAGTCGTAGCCGGAACCTTTAAAGCTGTAGATAGTAATCCACAAGGAATAGAATCGGTTTTAACCTCTTTTTCTAAAGGAATCATAGAAGCTGCTGAGGTTATAGCTTTCGTGTTAATCGTAGGTGGTGCTTATGGTGTAATTATTAAAACTGGAGCTATAGAAAGCGGGTTAAATCAAGCCATAAGAAAATTTGGCTCTAAAGAAAAATTAGTAATTCCTATATTAATGATACTATTTTCTATCGGAGGCACAACCACAGGGATGTGGGAAGAAACCCTACCTTTTTTCATGATAACTATCCCGCTGATGGTCGCACTAGGTTTTGATCCTATAATTGGGATAGCGGTTATTATTTTAGGAGCAGGGATTGGTAATTTTGGGTCAACAGTAAATCCTTTTGCTACAGGAATTGCTAGTGCTATTGCTGGAATATCTATTCAAGATGGTTTTAGTTTACGGGTAGTTATGTATGTAGTAGGGGTGATTTTATCTTGTGCTTATGTACTATGGTATGCTGTTAGAATCAAAAAAGACCCAACTAAGTCTATAGTTTATTACAGAAGAGAAGAACATTTAAAAGCCTTTGCTTCTGAGGGTAGTAATAGTAATGTTAATAAAGAAATTTTCTCTACTGCTCATAAAATAATTCTAGTATTACTATTTGCTTCTATTATTTTCATGGTTTATGCCATCGTGCAAATGGGCTGGTGGATGTCTGAAATTACTATGTTATTCCTTGCCTTAGCTATAATTGCAGGACTAATTGCCAAAATAGACAATAATACCTTCTGGGATTCTTTCATAGATGGAGCGAAAGATTTACTTAGTGCAGCCTTAGTTATTGGGCTATCTAGAGCAATTGTAGTAGTAGCTAACGAAGGGATGATTTTAGATACAATTCTAAACGGAGCAGCTAACTTCTTGGCAGATTTATCAAGAATTTGGTTTGTAATCTTAAATGAATTCGTACAAATTTGTATTGCTTTCCTTGTGCCATCATCTTCAGGACATGCAGCTTTAACCATGCCAATTATGGCTCCACTGGGCGATTTATTTAATGTTCCAAGAGAAGTAATTGTAATTTTATATCAAGGTGCTAGTGGAGTAGTTAATTTAATAACTCCAACTGCAGGGGTATTGATGGCAGCAATTGCTATGGCAAAAATTACATGGATAGATTGGCTTAAGTTTGTGTATCCACTTCTTGTAATTTTAGTGGTATTAGTAATTGTTGTAGCGATAATGGGTTTGTAAATTAAATATCTTGGTTTTCTGTGTTGGAATTTTATCCCTTATGTATACTCATACACTGCATGATAAAGTTCCAACACATAAATTCCAAGTTATTTATCTTTATAATAAAATCAAAACTAACAAAAGGAGAATAAAAAATGGCTAAATTAGTAATTGCACTTGGTGGTAATGCTTTAGAAGATACCAGCTCACCTACTGCTGAAAATCAGCTTAAGGTGATACAGTCTAATGTTCCACATTTGGTAGATTTAATCTCGGAAGGACACGAGCTAATTATTACTCATGGTAATGGTCCGCAAGTTGGTAGAATTTTACTACAAAACGAGGCAGGCAAAGATTTAACTCCTGTATTACCTTTTGATGTTTGCGGAGCAATGAGTCAAGGGATGATAGGCTATCAAATTCAACAGAGCTTACATGAAGAGCTTCTTAGTAGAGGAATAAATAAAGATGTAGTTAGCTTAATTACCCAAGTAGTGGTAGATGCAAAGGATGAGGCTTTTAAAAATCCGACCAAACCTATAGGACCTTTTTATTCCAAAGCAGAAGCAGAACTATTGGCTAAAGAAAAAGGCTATAGTATTAAAGAAGATGCAGGCAGGGGCTATAGAAGAGTAGTAGCTTCGCCACTTCCTATTGATATTGTAGAGCTTAATTCTATAAAAAAACTATCTGATAGTGGTGTGGTGGTAATTGCTAGTGGTGGTGGCGGAATTCCTGTGGTTAAAGATGGTAAAAATTCTTTAAAAGGAGTGGCTGCAGTTATTGATAAAGATTTTGCCTCAGCTAAACTTGCAGAAAATCTTAATGCTGATACTCTAATAATTTTAACAGCAGTAGATAAGGTATTTATTAACTATGGTAAAGAAAATCAACAAGCCTTAGATAACGTATCTTTAGCTGATTTAGATAAATATGCTAAAGAAAATCAATTTGCAGCTGGGTCTATGTTGCCAAAAATTAGAGCTTGCGAAAATTTTGTGAAATCTAAAATCGGCAGAAAAGCCCTAATTACCTCACTATCTAAAGTAAAAGAGGCTTTAAATAGAAAAAATGGCACTTGGATTGCTTAATACCTTATTAAAACTAAGTTTTAATAATAACCTTTATAATCGGGGGGATACTTTAAAGTTTCTCCCTTTATTTTTTTATATATTTTGATTTCTACTAGAATATAATTCTTTGATTTATTTATATAATAAGCTAACCAATAATAAAAAAAAGCCCTAAAAGTAATTCTTCAATTACATTTGCTATAGCAAAGTTTAAATCAAAGAATTATTTTTAGGGTTATAATTTTATATATTTATTATTATATAAAAATGATTAGTTATTATCTATCCATTTTTGCATATTTTGTCTTAGGTTATCTGATTTAGCACCGAAAACAGCTTGAACCCCGTTTCCTACTACTAAACAAGCAGTTGCACCTAATCTTTTTAGTTCATTTTGATCTACCTTAGCTTTATCTTTTACGGTAATTCTAAGTCTTGTAATACAAGCATCTAAGTTAGTGATATTTTCTTTACCACCGTAAGCTGCTACAAGTTTTCCACCAAATTCTATATCTGAGCTAGAACCACCAGATGAAGAAGAAGTAGAAGATGCAGATTCACTAGCACCTTGTAAGTTGATAGAATCATCACGACCAGGAGTTTTTAAGTTGAAGGCTCTTATTACTACAGTAAATACAATAAAGTAAAGGAAGAACCAAATAATTCCTAAAGGAATTATCATCCAACCATTGGTAGATTTAGAGAATAGTAAAACATAGTCAAATAAACCTTGCGAGAATGTAGTTCCATGCTTAATTCCTAAAAGAATCACTGGAATATATCCAGCTGCTGCTAATACCGCATGGCATAAGTATAATAAAGGTGCTACAAACAAGAATGAAAATTCTATCGGTTCAGTAATTCCAGTTAAAAAAGAAGTTAAAGCGGCTGGAATCATTAAAGAAGCTACAGTTTTTCTATTTTCTGGTTTAGCTGTAAATATCATAGCCATAGCTGCACCAGGTAAACCATACATTTTAAAAAGGTAAGGACCAGCCAAATAACCAGCAGTAGGGTCGCCAGCTAAATAACGAGCAATTTCACCACGAACAACTTCTCCATTAGCTGTAGTATATTCACCAATTTCAAAGAAGAAAGGCACATTCCAAATATGATGAAGTCCTGTTGGAATCAATAATCTTTGGATAAATTCGTAGGTTGTAAAAGCTACAAGAGGATTTTCATAAGCTGCCCAATGAGACCCTACTTGAATAGCCCAACCAAGAGGTTGCCAAATAAATACGAAAGCAATCGCTAATACAAATGCTGATAAACTTGATACGATTGGCACGAATCTACGACCGCTAAAGAATCCTAAGAAATCAGGAAGTTTAATTTCTTTATAACGATTATGGCACCAAGCAGTTAAAAAACCTATGGCGATACCACCAAGCACACCCACATCTATAGAATTAATTCCTAAAATCATAGTTGTAGGTTTACCAATGATTGTTGCTACAACACCCATAGTAGCTAAAAATACATAGTAAGCACATATAGCTGCAAGGGCAGAAACACCATCCATTTTAGTGAAGGCAATAACCGTACCTACTGCAAAAAGTAAAGGCATAATTGTAAAAATAGAGCCACCGGCTGCTGCCATCATATTTAATAGCCACGATGGAATAAAAGGTAAATCAGCTGAACCTATCCCTAATAAAATACCGGCAACTGGTAAAACCGCCACAGGTAGCATAAAGGCTTGTCCAACTTTTTGTAAGTTAGAAAAAATTGATCCCATTTTATGAATCTCCTTGTTATAATTTGTGTATATTTCGTTAAGAAATTTCCAAACATTTAATTATAACATCAATAATATCCAAACAAAAGAGATTTTTAAAACAACATTAAATAACTTTATAAATTCATATTTTTAAGGTTTAAAACACTGTCGCATAAGTGAGTTGTCGCTAATAAAATATTTATCCGATTATTTTTAAGGTCATCTTGCTTAACATTAATTTGTACCGAATCTAAAAAGTTATCAACTGTATAATGTAGTTCTGCCAGAGCTTCTAGAGATTCTTTAATTTTATTTTCTTTAACAAAACTATTAACTAATGGCAGAATCTTTAAGTAGCTGTCGTAAAGATTTTTCTCCTCAGGTTCTACCAAAAGATTAGTATCTATTGTGCCTTTATTTTCATGCAGAGATTTTAAAATGTTAGAGGCTCTTTTATAAAGAGCAATAACTTTTACTCCAGAATTTGATTTTAGTAAATCATCAAGATTCTTAACATCTTCAATGATTCTAAAAATATTTAAGCCAACCACATTAATGTTTTTTACGATGCTAGAATCGTAAGTATTAGCTAAGTAAACCTCTATTCTTTCTTGTAAAAATGTTTTTAATTCACTTGAGATAAACGGGCTTATATCAATATCTATTTTAAATTCTTCAATAATTCTAATTATCCCAATAGCTGCTCTTCTTAAAGCGAAAGGATCTTTAGAACCACTAGGCTTTTTACCAATACTAAAAAAGCTAATTAGGGTATCTAGTTTATCAAGCAGTGCGAGTTTTGCTCCTAACAAATTTTCTGGTAAACTATCACCAGCACCTTGAGGTTTATACTGATTTTTAATGGCTAAGGCTAGTTCTTTATTAGTATCTTCATGAACTGCATAATAATAGCCCATAATTCCTTGTAATTCTGGGATTTCAACCACGGTTTCTGAGGTCAAATCAGCTTTGTAAATTTCACATAAAAAATTTTGATCTTCTTGAAAAATATCCTTAAAAAGTTTAGCTACTCTTTGAGTTTTATAATAAATTGAACCTAATCCTTCAAAGAAATTAATATTTTTTAATTTTTGCGATTTTTCTACTAGGGTAGTTTTTAAATCGTTATTGTAAAAAAACAAACCATCTTCAAGGCGAGCCTGTAAAACTTTATTATTACCATTAATAATGGTTGCCCCTTTATCTTGAGAATCTAAATTAGAAACAATGGCATATTTGTTAGAAAGGCTACCATCTCTATTAATAAAGTTAATGTATCTTTGATTTTTAACAATAATTTCTACCATTAATTCTTTAGGAAGAATCATATATTTTTGTGGAATTTCTGCCACATAAATACATGGATACTCTACTAAATAGGTAATTTCTTGTAGCAGGCTTTCATTCTTTATATAGATAAGATTATTAGTTTTAACAATTTCTTGGAGTTCATCAAGGATTATCTGCTTTCTTTTTTGCGAATCTAAAATTACATGATTGTTTTCTAGTTCTATAAAATAATTTTCTATAGATTTCACTACTATTTCTTTGCTACCTAAAAATCTATGCCCAGTAGTTGTGTTAGAAGAAGAAATTTCTGCAAAACTAAAGTTTAACAGACTTTCATCAAACATAGCTAAAAGTCCTCTAATTGGTCTTGCCCAAGCAACTTTAGAGCTATTCCACACCATAGATTTTTTAAACTTCATTTTAGTTAAAATATTTTGAATTAAACTAACAAAAATATCTTTAACTTCACCACCTTTAACCACTTGCTGATAAAAGTAAAACTCACCTTTAGGAGTAATTCTTTTTTCGCAATCTTCAAGTTTTAAGGAATAAGTTTTTAAGAATCCAGTAATAACCTCAGCAGAGGCATCTACACGAGGACCTTTTTTTTCTTCAAATTTATCGTCAATTGTTTTGGCAAGCCCATCAAGATGTACTACTAATCTTCTTGGGGTAGAATACGATTTAATGCTTGTAAAGCTGATTTCTAATTTATTTAATTCAGTTATAAATAAGGTTTGAATATCTTCTTGAGCTTGAACCTGCATAGTGCTAGGGATTTCTTCAGTTAAGATTTCTAATAAAAATTGCGACATATCTTTATCCCTTTTTTTGTGATTCTATAAAAGCACTACAGCAAGATTTTACTAAATCTCTGATTTTATTAATATATAAAGCTCGCTCAGCTACTCCTAAGGCTCCTCTGGCATCTAAAATATTAAATAAATTAGAAGCCTTAATTGCTTGATGGTAAGCAGGGTAGACTAAATTTTTTTCTACTAATTTTGCACATTCTTTTTGCATCATTTCAAATTGTAAAAATAAATCTTCCACTGAGGCATATTCAAAATTATAAGCTGAAAATTCTTTCTCACTTTGCAGGTAAATATCGCCATAGGTAATATTTGCCTTAATGTTCCATGGCATATCATAAACATTATCGTAGCCTAAAATATACATTGCCAATCGTTCTAAACCATAGGTTATTTCTACTGGAGTTTTTTGCAACTCAAAACCACCCATCTGCTGGAAATAAGTAAACTGGGTAATTTCCATACCATCGCACCATACTTCCCAGCCTAAACCCCATGCACCAAGAGTTGGGCTTTCCCAATCGTCTTCTACAAATCTAATATCATGTAGTTTTGTATTTATTCCTAAGGTTTCAAGGCTTTCTAAGTATAATTCTTGAATATTATTTGGGGCAGGTTTCATTAATACTTGAAACTGAAAATAATGAGCTAAACGATTAGGACTTTCGCCATATCTACCATCGGTTGGTCTTCTACTTGGCTGAATATAAGCCACATTCCAGTCTCTATTATCTAATGAACGAATAGCTGTAGCTGGATGAAAAGTTCCAGCTCCCATTTCGGCATCGTAAGGAGTTAAAAAACAACAGCCTTTGCTAGCCCAAAAGTCTTGTAATTTTGCAATTATCGTATAGAAATCTTTTATTTCTGTAATCATTTAATGCTCTAATAAAAATTTTTATATATCTATGGCAACTTATATTATATAATAAGTGTTAATTATTAAAATTACAAATATATTTTGAGGTTTCAATGGATATTAAACTCCCAAAAATTGCCCATGAAGGCAACATCTTTATAGTTATTTTTGTAGCAATTACTTTGGTATTGTTTTTAATTTCCCCTATATTAGGAATAATAGGTTTAATTCTTACCGTATGGTGTGTGTCTTTTTTTAGAGATCCCGATAGAGTTACCCCACAGCACGATTCTTTAGTTGTGGCTCCGGCTGATGGTAGAATTATTAAAGTAGAAAAAGTTGTTCCTCCAGCTGAACTTGGCATTAATGAAGAAATGACTAAAATATCTATATTTATGAATGTATTTAATGTGCATGTCAACAGAACTCCTTGTTCTGGGGTTATTGATAAAATCCTTTATTATCCTGGTAAATTTATTAATGCTTCTTTTGATAAAGCCAGTGTTGATAACGAAAGGCAATCTTTTATTATGACTACAAAAGCAGGGCATACAGTAGCTTTCGTCCAAATTGCAGGTCTTGTTGCCAGAAGAATCGTTAAATTTATTGAAGAAGATACAGAAGTAAAAGCTGGCGAAAAAGTTGGTTTAATAAGATTTGGTAGCCGTGTTGATGTTTATCTTCCTACGGAGATAACTCCTTTTGTTGCGGTAGGTCAAACTACTATTGCTGGTGAAACAATCCTTGCCGACTTTGAATACAAAGGCGAACGTATGAACTATGAAACTCTTGATAGAGCAAAATCTCGGTAGAAAAAATATGGAAAAAAAATTGCATATACTCAGAGCTATTCCTAGCTTATTTACAGTAGCTGCTTTTATATTTGGATTTAATTCTATTCTTTTAGCTATTAACGGACAAATTAAAGAAGCTATAACCTTTATTTTAATTGCAGCTTTGCTAGATTTATTTGATGGTAGGGTTGCGAGGATACTAGGAGTTTCTAGTAAATTTGGAGCTGAGTTAGATTCTTTAAGTGATTTAGTTTGTTTTGGGATAGCCACAGCTATAATAGTTTTATCTTATACTGGCTCTGCCAATAAATTGTTATATTTAAGTGCAATGTTTTTTGCAATATGCTCTATGTTAAGATTAGCAAGATTTAATCTTGATATAACACCTCCAGCTTATGCTAAGTCTTTCTTTATGGGAGTACCAACCCCAGCTGGTTTTGTGTTAGGTGTGCTACCAATTAGTATTGATTTTGCTTGGGATTTTCAAGTTAGCAGTATGCAATATGGGATTTATTTATTAGTTATTGGATTTTTAATGATATCTAATATTCCAACTCCTTCTACAAAATCGTTTCATATTAAAAAAACTCATTTTCCTTTAATCATAGGGGCAATAACTCTACTATTAATATGTATTTTACTGTATTCTTGGGTGATGATGTCTTTATTTGGGATAATTTATCTGCTAAGCATTTTAATATGTATTTTGGTTGCAAAAAGAAATAAAAGAATCTTTATGAAAACTAACAAAGAAAACAATGCTTTAGAGAATTAAAAATAATTTAAATTGCAAAATCTAATATTATTATATATCATAAAGTGAGAGTATTTTATTAAAATTACGATTGGGTTAGTCGTAATATTGGCTGTTTTAATATATTTAGGAGTTATAATGTTAGAATCTATAACAAATTTTTTCTCTCTTTCGCTTTTAGAATTGAGTGTATATGATTTGGTTATTTTGGTATTGTTTGCAGTATCTTTAATATTAACTTTAGTTTTTGGGTTAATAGTTATTGCTACAAAAGTTAGAAAACTTGATAGCGATATTGATAGTCAGATTAGTAAACAAATATCAAATGATAAGGCTATTATAAATTACTTAGATGTGATTATGAATCAGCTTTCTAATTCAAAAGTTGATTTGAAAAGTAATTTAGAAATAAGAGATAATATTTCAAAACAAGAAACTAGCTCAGCAACTTCTTATGATGATTTAAGTTCTGTAAGTTCTCACGAGATGAAAGAAGAAATTCTTACCGAAGAAAAAACTCTTGATACTAAACAAGAACATCCTGTAGAAGCTGTGGCAACTGCCGAAAAAGACTCTCATACCGAAGTTTCTTCAGTGAAAAAAGATATAGAAGTAAGAAATTCAAGAGAAGAAAGAAATACTAGATATAGTAGATCGGCACATAATGGTAATGGTAATAATCTTTCAGCTTTAGAAAACGAAATAAAAAATATTCCGCTTGAAAGAAAAAAAATTATTAATAATGTTGTAGAAAGTATTAATACTTTAAGTGCTTTAGAAGAAGTTTCGCAAAAAATTGAAGAAAGAATTAAGCAAGTTGAAACTCAAGAAGAACTTTCGGTTCCATTAGCTAAACCTAGAATTATATCTTCTGATTCTCAGGATAGAGAAGGTTTAAATACTTCTAATGTTAATATTAATACTACTCCAATAGAATCTATAGATGAAAATAGTTATTCTAACTATGAAAATATTCCTATGGATGATATGCCAGATGAACATAGTATTTTAAATAATCAAAATAGAATTCATGCTCATCATATTCATGAGCATGATACTCATGAGCATCATAGACCTACAAGATTTGAAAATAGACGACCTACTACTGATAGTAGATCTGGAAGTATTAGACCACAACTAAGAGGTTTATCACAAAGAACTTCTGATTTGAAAGCAGATAGAACAGAAGCTAGCTCAAGAAGTCAAGGTTTAAGATTCCCTAATACTAGAAATATGGATTCTAATAATCATGATGATATGGATTCTGCATCAATACCTAATGTTTTTTCAAGAGATACGTCCTCAAGATTTGCTCAAACAAGAGGGGATGCTTTTTCTGGTATTAACAGAACAAGACCAGTAAGAGCAGATAATGATTTTTCTGTTGACAGAAGTTTAAATTTTAGTAATAATGTGAGTAATGAATTTAATAACGAATTTAATGATTCAAATGATTCTATTAATCTCAATAGTGAAAGAGCTAAATTTAGACCATTATCATTAAATTTACTAAATAGAAGTAATGAAGAAAATCCTGCTATCGGTAGGATGAATTCAACAAATTTTAATGTTTCATCATCTAATAATAATGAAGGACAGGATACTATGTATAATAGCACTATGAATAGATCAGGAATGAATAGAGGTAGCTCTCAAATAGGAAGCGGAATGAATAGACCTATGGGTGGTGGAATGTCTTCTCCAATGGGTGGAATGAACAGAGGCGGTTCTCAAATGGGAAGCGGAATGAATAGACCTATGAGTGGTGGAATGTCTTCTCCAATGGGTG
>JAIRQL010000091.1 GCA_031256515.1 Alphaproteobacteria bacterium | reverse complement strand
GAACATAATAAGCCCTACAATAATTATAAATATAAGAACTTCATTTGCTTAGATAATCATCCTTTAGTTACTCATAAATTAACCTCAATGCGAGATAAAAACACTAACTCTAAAGAATTTAGAGAGTTATTAGAGGAAGTTACTTTTACAATTGCTTCAGCCGCTTTAAGAAATTTAAAATTTGAAGAAAGAATTGTTGAAACTCCTATTGCTACTTATAAAGGAATCAAAATAAATAAGGTAACTTTAATACCAGTAATTAGAGCGGGCTTATCAATGATGTCGCCATTGCAAAAACTATTGCCAGATGCTAAGGTTGGTTTTATGGGAGTATCAAGAGATCATGATACTTTGCAAGCAAGAGAATATTATGTAAATATCCCAAGTATTGCTGAAAATGAAACAGCTTTAATCTTAGACCCTATGCTAGCTACAGGAAATACTATCGTTCATACTTTAGATTATCTAAAGAGAAATGATGTCAAGAATATTATAGTTATTGCTATTGTGTCTACACCAATCGCATTAGATACTATTTTTGCTAAACATCCTGATGTTTTAATTTACTCGGCAGGATTTGATAAAGAGCTAAATAATATTGGATACATTGTTCCAGGATTAGGTGATGCGGGCGACCGAATCTTTAATACATAAACCCAAAGGGATTAATTAATTAATCCCTTTTTTATTACATAACTTAATATTTATTATAGGAGAAAATATGGCTACTAAATTTCAATTTAAAAATTATATCTTGGGAATACAGCATGTACTTGCTATGTTTGGATCTACCGTTCTTGTGCCTTTTATCACAGGGTTAGATGCTTCTATTGCTTTACTATGTGCTGGGTTAGGAACTCTTTTATTTCAATTAACAACCAAAGGAATCGTTCCAGTTTTTTTAGGATCTTCATTTGCTTTTATATCAGCTATGCTTTTAGTATTAAAAGAATATGATGCTACTTATCTTAAAGGTGGAATTATTGTTGCAGGGGTATGTTATATTTTATTTGCTGTTTTAGTAAAAATATATGGACCACAAAAAATAAAAAGTTTTTTTCCACCAATTGTACTAGGTCCTATTATTATTGCTATAGGGTTAAAACTTTCACCTATAGCATTAGATATGTCTGGCTATAGTATGACGAATCCTAACTATATTTATTTAGCAATTGCTTTTATAACCTTACTTACAATGGTTGGAGTATCTTTTTTACAAAAGTCCTTTTTCCGTTTTATGCCTATCATTATAGCGATTTTTGTAGGTTTTATTGTATCTATGCTTTGTGGTTTAGTAGATTTTAGCCATATTCATGAAGCCTCTTGGTTTGGTTTATCAGATAAAGCTCTATCTACAATATTTTCTATGCCAAAATTTAATTTAAGTGTAATTTTAATAGTTGCTCCTATTTCTTTGGTAACTTTTTTAGAACATCTTGGTGATATTCAGGCTAATGGTTCGGTAGTAGGGAAAGATTTTACTAAAGATCCAGGTCTTCATAGAACATTATTAGGAGATGGTTTATCAACCATGCTTGCAGGTTTACTAGGTGGTCCTGCTAGTACTACTTATGCCGAAAATACAGGAGTTTTAGCTGCAACTAAAGTTTACGATCCTCGTATCCTTAGAATTGCTGCATTTATGGCAGTTATTTTAGCTTTTATGGGAAAATTAACAGCCCTAATTCATAGTTTACCAACTCCAGTTATGGGAGGTATTTCTATGCTTTTATTTGGATTAATTGCTACTATTGGTATCAGAGTTATTATTGAGGCTAAATTAGACTTTAATAATTATAAAAATTTAACAATTCCAGCATTAATACTAATTGTAGGTATATTTGTAGATACTTTAAAATTTACTGAACATGTAGAATTTTCTGGATTATTTTTAGCTACAATTCTTGGAGTTATTTTAAATAAAATCTTACCAGATAGATAGTGTTAATTTTTGTTGTACTTGTATATATCTGTATATGAGTACAACTTTATTTTAGTCTAATTTGTTTGACTTTATAGGATAAGATTGGTAAAATACTTATTTATTAGAGAAAAGTATTAGTTATTATGTTAAAAAAACTGTTGAAATTTAGTATAAAAAGTTTTTTAATTGCTTGCTTGTTTTTAACTTTGCAAGCATGTACTACTGCTAAATATAGAAGTCTTGTTTCTCAAAGATCTTCATTGCAACAAACTTATGATAAAGATTCAAAAAACCTTGAAGTAGCTCTTGAGGAGAAAAAAAAAGAAGTAGCTCAAATAGAACAAACATTAGAATCTTTACAGCCAGCTACTGCATCGCAGTTTGAATATTTCTCTACTATTTTTACAAAAGAACTACGATCGCTTGTTAGTAATATTAATAGTTTTGATAGTTATTATTATAATGCTAATAACAGTAATATATATATAGTAAATCAGGATATTAATTTAAGTTCTCTTAAAGAGGGTAATTTATATTATATTACAAAAAATTTATATATAAATAGTATTTTAGATAAAAACTCTGTAGAGTTAGAACTTCCTATTAAAATTTTAAATGC
>JAIRQL010000056.1 GCA_031256515.1 Alphaproteobacteria bacterium | reverse complement strand
ATCTACTCTTTCATCAGCATTTCCATAGGTTGGGAATTCACCTTCTGTAATATAATCTACTGCTAAACCGTTTTCGTCTCTTACCACTTTAACTTTAGCATATTTAATTGCAGAAAGAGAGTCTGCCACAATAGAAAGTCCAGCAATACCACAAGCCATAGTTCTTAAAATATCTTTATCATGTAAAGACATTTGTAAAGATTCATAGGCATATTTATCGTGCATATAATGGATTTTATTCAAAGCTCTTACATAGGTTTTAGCTAACCAAGCAATAAAAGTATCAAACTTAGCAACTACTTCATTATAATCTAAGTATTCGCTAGTGATTGCTTCCATTTTTGGACCAACTTGTTCACCCGACATTTCATCTTTACCACCGTTTATAGCATAAAGAAGAGCTTTAGCTAGATTACATCTTGCACCAAAGAATTGCATTTGTTTACCTACTCTCATAGCAGAAACACAACAAGCAATAGCATAATCATCACCCCAATGCGATCTCATAAGATCGTCATTTTCGTACTGGATAGAACTTGTATCTATAGAAACTTTAGAACAGAAGTCTTTAAATCCTTTTGGGAGTTCTGTAGACCATAACACTGTTAAATTTGGCTCAGGAGCTGGTCCTAAGTTATAAAGTGTATGTAAAACACGGAAAGAAGTTTTAGAAACAAGTGGACGACCATCTTCACCCATACCAGCAATAGATTCAGTTACCCAAACTGGATCACCTGAAAATAACTCATTATAATCTGGAGTTCTAAGGAAACGAACAAGTCTTAGTTTCATTACAAAATGATCCATATATTCTTGGGCGATTTCTTCGGTAATTGTTCCGTTTGCTAAATCTCTTTGAATATAAATATCTAAGAAAGTACTAGTTCTACCAATAGAAGTTGCAGCTCCATCTTGATCTTTAGTTGCACCTAAGTAAGCAAAATATAACCACTGGATGGCTTCTTTAGCATTTGTAGCTGGCTTAGAAATATCATAACCATAAAAAGTAGCCATTTGTTTAAGAGCTTTTAATGCTTTGATTTGTTCTGCGATTTCTTCATTTTGTCTCATAGTTTCATCAGAATATTCTAACAATTCTACTGAGGCTTTTTGTTTTTCTTTATCTTCTACTAGTCTATCTATACCATATAGAGCTACTCTTCTATAGTCTCCGATAATTCTACCACGACCATAACCATCAGGAAGACCAGTAATAACTCCTGATTTTCTCGCTTTTTTGATTTCACTATCATAAACATCAAAAACACCATCATTATGAGTTTTTCTGTAATTAGCAAAAATATCAAGAACTCTTGGTGATAATTTATAACCATAAGCCTCACAAGCCTTTTCTACAGTTCTCCAACCACCTTTTGGCATAATTGCTCTTCTTAATGGAGCATCTGTTTGCAAGCCTACGATTTCTTCTAATTCTTTATCTATATAGCCAGCTTTATGAGAAGTTAAGCTAGATGGATTTTCCACATCTAAATCTAACATTCCACCTTTAGCTATCTCTTGTTCTTGCAATTTTTTAACTTGCTCAAACAGTTTTAAAGTTTTTGGAGTAGCTTTCGCTAAAAAACTACCATCACCTTCATAAACAGTATAGTTTAACTGAATAAAATTCCTTACATCAATTTCATTTACCCAGTTGCCTTCTTTAAAGGCTTCCCACTCTTTTTTCATTTCCATAATAATCCTCATTCTTTATTATGTTATTATTACTTATAACAATATTATTATACCATTATTAAAATCTATATTCAAACTATAAACCACTTCTTTCACATTTTTATGTTAATTATGATAGAAAATGTGAAAGAAGCAGCTTATAGAACTATATATTTACTGGTTTTCCGTAGTAACTAGCCCAATAAATTTCTTTGATTTCCTCTACCAATGGATATCTAGGATTTGCTCCAGTACATTGATCATCAAAAGCATCTAATGCCATTTTATCTAATTTAGCTTTAAAGTCGGCTTCACTAATTCCTTTAGCAAAATCTTTTATTGGATAACCTATTTCTAGTATATCTCTAATTTCTTTGATTTTTTTCAAGAAACTTTCAACTTTTTCATCATCAGTTTTACCAGATAAGCCTAAATAATTAGCAACTTTAACATATTTTGCCTTAGCACTAGGATACTCATACTGTGGAAACATCCCTTGTTTTACAGGGTTATCTACCATGTTGAATCTTACAACATTTTCTAACAGCATCGCATTACAAATACCATGTGGAATATGGAAAGCTGCCCCTAGTTTATGAGCCAAACTATGAGATATTCCTAAAAAAGCATTAGCAAAAGACATCCCAGCAATAGTTGCCGCATTATGAACATTCTCACGAGCTTTTTGATTACTACCATCTTTATAAGCTATTGGTAAATATTCAAATAATAAATGTAGAGCTTCCATAGCTAAACTATCAGTATAAGGAGTAGCCAACATAGAAGCTATAGCTTCGGTTGCATGAGATATAGCATCAAAACCTGAGGCTGCAGTTAAAGATTTTGGCTGAGTCATAACTAATTCTGTATCTACAATCGCCATATCTGGAGTTAAAGCATAATCTGCTAGTGGATATTTCTCTCCTGTAGCATCATCGGTAATTACAGAAAACGGAGTAACCTCAGAACCTGTTCCAGAAGAAGTTGGTATAGCTACAAATATAGATTTCCAAACTTCAGGGAAACGAACAATCCTTTTTCTAATATCCATGAAACGCATATTTAAATCTTCAAAGTTTGTTTCAGGATATTCGTACATTATTCTCATAATTTTAGCTGCATCCATTGGAGAACCACCACCTAAGGCAAGAATCACATCCGGTTCAAATTCTCTCATTAAATCGGCACCTTTTTGTACTTCAGTTATGGTTGGATCTGGTTGTACATCGCTAAATACTCTATAAGCAATACCGATTTTATCTAAAACTACGGTTATTTTATCTAAATAACCTAATTTCGCTAAAACTCCATCGGTTACAATAACTGCTCTTTTCTTACCTTTTAGCTCTTCTAATGCAAACGGTAAGCAACCATATTTATGATAAATTTTTGGAGGAACTTTAAACCATAGCATATTTTCTCTCCTTTTTGCCACATGTTTAATATTTAGTAAATTATTAGGGGTAACATTACCACTAAAAGAATTTTTACCCCAACTACCGCAACCTAAAGTTAAAGATGGTTCTAGCATATGATTATATACATCACCAATTGCTCCAAGTGCTGAAGGAGAGTTTACTAAAATTCTGCCAGTTTTCATTTCATGAGAGAATAAACTTATTTTTTCTTTTTCGCTTTCTCTTACATATAAAGAAGAAGTATGTCCGATACCTTCAAATTCTAAAATATCTTTAGCTGTTTTTATAGCATCGTTAAAAGTTTTTGCTTTATACAAACCTAATATTGGCGATAGTTTTTCATAGGCAAAGGCTTCGTTTACATTAACTTCAGTTGCTTCTGCTACTAAGGCTTTAGTGTTTTTATCTACTTTAAAACCTGCCATTTCAGCAATTTTAAAAGCCGACTGCCCTACTATATCAGCATTTAGATGACCTTTTTCATTAGGTTTTTCTTGGATAATAAATAGCTTAGCAAGTTTTTTAGCTTCCTCTGTAGAACAAAGATATGCTCCTCTTAATTTTAATTCTGCCTTTACTTGATCGTAAATATCTTCAAGAACTATAGCAGTTTGTTCGGTAGCACAAATTACTCCGTGATCAAAGTTTTTAGAAATTAAAATTGAAGATACAGCTTGTTTTATATCTGCTGTAGAATCTATAACAACAGGAGCATTACCAGCACCCACACCAATAGCAGGATTACCAGAAGAATAAGCGGCATGAACCATAGCTCCACCACCAGTTGCCAAAATTAAATCTATATTTTTATGTTGCATTAAATCGGCAGAAAGCTCTTTACTTGGCTTTTCTATCCAAGCTACAATATTTTTTGGAGCACCAGCACTAACTGCTGCTTCATAAGCTATTCTTGCTGCTTCAATAGTAGCTTTAGAAGCTCTTGGATGTGGAGATATAACAATCGCATTACGAGTTTTTAATGCAATTAAAATTTTAAATATAGTTGTAGAAGTTGGATTTGTGGTTGGGATAATTGCAGCGATTATACCAAGTGGTTCTAACACTACCTGCATACCACCACCTTCATGATTTTCTACCACACCACAGGTTTTAATATCTTTATATTTATTGTAGATATATTCAGAGGCAAAGTGATTTTTAATAACTTTATCTTCCATAATTCCCATACCAGTTTCAGCAACTGCTAGCTGTGCTAGTGGAACTCTTGCTTTGTTTGTAGCCAATGCTACAGCCTTGAAGATTTTATCTACTTGCTCTTGAGAAAAATTAGCAAATTCACTTTGTGCATTTTTCACCTTGGAAATAACTGCATCTAGCTCATCTACCGTAGAAATACTATTAGACACAGGGTCAATAGTAGTTAGATTAGACTTTTTTATAACATCAACATCAATAACTTGGGACTTACTCATTTTTAGTTCACCTTTTGTTCTAGTATTTATGGATTCTTCATCAGATTCTCATAAATACATATTGTTGTACTTAATTCAATACTCTAATAACTTAATAATAAACATAAACTCCTTAATTTTTAATCTTTATTTTACTTTCATTTTGTATTTTATCACACTTATAACATTGTGTAAATTATTTATGATATTTTTGTTATAATATATCAATTTACCTACTATAACTTACCTTCTTTTCTTAAAAGGTATTGTAAAAATTTACTTTCTAGGCTTAGGTTGTGTAAAGAAGACATCCTAACACTTTCACTTAAATCTCTATCATTAAAATAATGAATAGCATATTTATCGGATTTTTCTTTTAAGAAATCAAAACCATAAAAATCTACATTTTTTAACCCAACTGTTTTATATATTTCCCATATTGTTTTTAAACCAGTAGTAGAGTTTCTTATATTGCTTTTTATAAATAAATTATCATTATATCTACAATTATAAACTTTCTTTTCACTTTCAATAAGTTTATACAGAAGGTCAAATACACTTTCTTGACCTTCTGTAAAGAAGTAATATCTTAAATCTGCAGCAAAAATAATTAAGTCAAAAACTTCATCCTCACGACTAGGCATATCTGTAGAGTTACCTCTCACCCATACATTACATTTACTACCATAATCATTTTCAAAGCCCTTTATTTGATAGTTATTAAATCTTATAACTATATCATGAGAATCTATCTCTTTTCCCTTATTTTGCCCTAGAGAGCTATCACTATTACCAACAATAGCAATACTTTTATTATTTAATAAATTAAATAAAGTTTTATTTTCATAAGATTTATTTAAATAGTTAAAAATTATTGAAGTTTTTTTTATATTTTCATCCTCATGACCCATTTGACTGGCAAGATTAGCCACTAATAAGAACCTATAAATATGATTAGTTCCATATAATTTTACATATTTGTTTAATGAATCTTTTGCTTGATCTAAACAATCAGAGTTTATAAGATAAGAAATATAAATTAAATCTATATGAGGATAATTATTTGATTTATTAAAATAATTTTGTCTTTTTAATAATTTTAAAACATTATTTTCTTTTTCAAAATTTTTTATAGAATTATAAATATCAGATTGAAGTTCACCAACACCTGATGTATTATCTAAAGATAAAATTGGACTTAACAACTTATTAATAATATTGTGATAATTTTTTATAAAAGAATCATTATCAAACCAAGCAGAATATACATAACCATTTGCTAAAGAAAGACCCTCTAAATCTGCATTTAGAAAATCTTCTACTACTTTAGAGTAGTTTTCATTATCAAACATAATAATATTATTTAGCTTATTAAAATCCTTATTTCCTCCAGTATTAGATAGTATCACAACTTTTTTTAAAGACATTGCCTCAAGAGTAGCTAAGTCAAATATAGATTTTCTATGCAACATAATATAAATGTCTGCTATTTCTTGTAAATAAAGGATATTTGGATACGATACTTGTGGCAGATGAATAAAAGAAAAATTTTTATATTTTTCTTTTAAATTATTCAGTTCTAATAGAATTTTATCTTGTAAAACTCCCTTACCTACTAGTATGTACCTATATTTTTTAGAATTATCTTTTTTTAATAGCTCTGTAAAAAATTCTACACATCTATCTATACCTTTTAAGTAAGATAATTGCCCAATACTTAAAAATGTTAAATAATCTTTTTCAGGAAATATTCCTTCAATAGGTTCAGGATTAGGTTTAGCATAGAGTGTATTATATAAAATATTACCTAAAGTAAATTCATTCCTCTTAACCTTAGCAAGTGAAGATTTAAGAAACTCTTCACTTGCTCCATTTGATGGAAAACAAACACAAAAAGCCTTTTTGAAAGCAATTTTCTCACAGTATTGAATAATTTTTTCTGATATTTTAGATACTCCTCTACCTTGAGCTAAGGCTTCTTCAACTCTACTACCTTGTAGATGATGAATATAAACATATTTTTTACCTAAAAGAGCTAAACCAAAAGCCGTTGCATAATCATGAGTTATATAAACCGCATTGTATTCTTTTTTAGCTTTTTTATAGGAAAATTTTACCCCTCCCCATAAATCACAAAGCTGCTTTACTCGTTTTAAAGAGTGTTTATTTTCTTCTCTAAAAGAATAAAATAATGGAAAATTCTTTGCATACTTATAATAATTATCACCTAATAGAATTTTTTGAGCAGATAGAACTGCACCTCCGCCACCTTTACCTCCATTTGGAGAAAAATCTCTAAAAGTTAAAGAATGAACCACTGTTTTTTCAGTTCTTTTAATTTTTTTATGCTTTTTAATTAAGTAGATTTTACTAGAAATTACTAAACTACATAAATGTAGAATATTTTTTATATCTAATCTTAAAGAGCTATTTTTAAACGACATATAATTCAACCTAATTTTAAATATTTTTTACACAGTAAAAACATGTTATAATACCATAAGTAAATTAAAAACAGGAGGATAAAAAATGAGTAATCCAAATACTAAGGCTTTAGCTGTTGCATTAAGTAATACTTTTGTACTTTATGTCAAAACCCTAAATTATCATTGGCATATTAAGGGTGAAAACTTTTATGAAAACCATTTACTTTTAGAAAATCATTATAACGAGCTTGCTGAGTCTATTGATTCCATAGCTGAACGTATTGTAATTTATGGAGAAAAAGCTCCAGCAACTATGGCAGAGTTCTTAAAATTAGCTACTATTAAGGAAGCTGATGATAGTAAAAAAGATGCAACTACTATGATTATGGAATTAGCTGAAGATCGTAAAAACTTAGCTGATAAAATGCTTGCTGAAATTGAATCTAAAACTTTAGATCCAATAACCGAAGATGTTTTATTACAACAAGTTCAATCTCATACCAAAGCTGCTTGGATGTTAAAATCTTGTAAAAAATAATCTATCGTTATATTGTCAAAAAGAAAGGGATTTCTTCAGTAGAGATCCCTTTTTTATATTATATGCTAAAATTTAGTTGCTTGATAATATACATAAGACCGCATATGTGATATTAACCAATTACCACTCTCTTTACTAAACACCGCTGTAAAGTTTACTTTAAATACTTCTTTATTTGATAATTGCAACTCAACAGTTCCATCAGAGACAGCATGATTGTTGGTAAGCTCATAAACTTTACTAATACTTAATTTATGGATACTACCTTTTAAAGCTCCACTAAAATCTTCTTCCGCTTGTAATTTGATAGCTCTTTTTCCATTAGAAATTAAACCTAGCGGACTTATTTGCACAGCTTTTTCAGTGTAAAAACTAGCAAAGGTTTGAGCATCATTTTTATTCCAAGCTGTATCTAAAGCCAATAATAGCGACTTTATTTCTTGATGCAATTTAAGTTCACTCAAATTTTATTCCTTATTTCATAATATCATTAACTATCTTAGTAATATCATTTGGCATAAAAATTACAACTTTTTGTGAAGGATTAGTTGAAATATCTCTAATAGTTTGCAAAGTTCTTAAATGAATTGCTGCTGGCGATTTAGCTAAAACCTCAGCCGCCTCTTGTAAGTTTTTAGAAGCCTGAAGCTCACCATCCGAGCTAATTATCATAGCTCTTCTTTCTCTTTCTGCCTCAGCTTGTTTTGCCATTGCTCTTTTTAAATCTTGCGGTAATTCTACTTCTTGAATTCTAATTGCATCCACTTCAATACCCCAATTTTTAGCTTCTGCAGAGACAATTCCTTTTAGTTCTTCACCAATTTTAACTCTTTCTGATAGAATAACATCTAAACCTTGATTTCCTACCGCATCTCTAAGTGCTGCTTGTGTATATTGAGCCATCGCAAAATTTACATTTTGTATTTTGATTATTGCTTGTTCGGCATTAACAACTTTATAATATACTACAGCATTTGCCATAACAGAGATATTATCTTTAGTGATGATTTCTTGTCTTGGAATATCTACAGTTTTAATTCTCATATCTACTTTTTGCATAGATTGAATTCCCAAAGGAATAACCCATACTAATCCTGGCTTTTTGATAGTACTAAGTTTTCCAAAAGTAAAAACTACCCCTTCTTCAAACTGATAAACAACCCTAAACCCAGATATAATAACTAATATAAAAACAACTAATAAACCTAATAAAAAAATCATTACTATTTCCTAATGTAATTAATAATTACTCCATAGTACAATATATTTTCTATCGTGTAAATTTATTAATATAATTATCAAGAGATAATATATCTTTTGAATCCTTTTGCAATCCTTTATAAACTAAATAATAGGCAATAAGGTTGACAAATACCCAAATATTTTGACCTTGAGGATAATTAGATGCTTCAGTACCTATTCCAAAAATACAAAGTAATAATAAAATAGCAACTACAGCATACTTTCTAAATAATCCGATAAAAAGCAAACCTCCTGCTATAAATTCCCAAAAAGGCACAATCCATGTGAATCCTATTAATACAAATTTTGGAAAAAATATTTGCAACCAAGGAACAATCGTCGCATTTTCCCCATAAAATTGCTCCATAAAATGTTTTAAAAGCCCAAATTGTTCGGGATCAAATCCTGTAGCTATTAATCCTCCTAGCTTATTCCATCCTGCAATTAATATATAAGCACCAAGTGTGATTCTAAAAAATGAGAACCCCATATCTTCTATTTTGCACTTCATATACTAACTCCCTAAAATAATACTACTATAGTTTAGATACTTTTTATATATTTGCAACCATTATCTAAAATTACTTTTGCTATCTAAAGAAATTCCAGTTATAACTTAATTAATATTAAATAAAATTAAGATAATGACTGTAGAAAAAAAGACCAAGATTGAAATTATTGAAAATTATATTATAAAAAATATTGAAAATAACTTTTATAAAGATAGTGGCAATAAAATTGAATCAGAAAATCAGTTAGCTAAAATATTTAATGTTAGTAGAATGACTGCCAGAAAAGCTATTGATAATTTAGTAAGTAGATTATACCTTTATCGGATTAAATCTTATGGGACTTATATCAATAAGCAAGATAAAAAAAATAACATTTATTTAAATGAGATAATCGGTTTTCAAGAAAGGTCAAACCGTGATAAATTAAATCATTTAACAAAAATATTAGTTGCAGAATATATAACTCCTACTAACGATATTAAAAATTTGTTAAAGCTAAATAATAATGAACAAGTATTTTATATGGAAAGAGTAAGATATATAGATGATATTCCCGCTATTTTTGAAATCTCTTATGCTCCATCAAATTTTGTTTCTAAAAATTTAAAAGAAGAATTCTGTAAATCTAAGTATTTTTATGCAAAAAATAATGGCTATTATATTAAAGAAATTCATAAAGAATATCAAGCCTTACTGCCAGATTATAAAATAAAGAATATTTTAGGAATTAAACCCCAGCATGTAGTTTTCTTACAAAATATTATCTCCTACTTAGATAATGGAGTAATCTTTGAATTTAGTAAAATTTACTACAATCAAGATAAATTTCGCTTTTTAGAAAAAATTACCAATTAATAATTTTATTTTTTCTTATTGTAATTCATATTTTTATTGCTTATAATGTTGTATATACATACTTGTATATACAACATAAATCGTGGAGTAATAAAAATGATGCTTCCAGAATTAGAACTCTCAAAACTAACTAATAATAATTTAATTTTATTAAATAAATCATTCTCTACTCAAGAAGAAACCATTGCCTTTTTAACCGAGCAACTTTATTTACAGGGTAAAATAAGTAATAAAGAGCTATTTTTTGCCGACTGCCTAGCTCGTGAAAAAACTAGTAGCACAAATATCGCCGAAAATTTAGCAATGCCTCATTCTAAATCTCATTATGTACTTGAGCCAAGTTTTGCAATAGCAATTTGTAAAGAAACAGTAGTAAAGTGGAAAGATTATAACTCTAACCTACAACCTGTTAAAATTATAATTTTATTAGCTGTTCCAGAAAACGAGGGAAATACTACTCACCTACAACTTTTAACTTCGTTTGCTACTAAATTAGCAAACCCCTCTTACATGGAAGATCTTTTAAGTTGTACTACTCCTGAAGAAGTTTTAAAAGTTTTAGATACAAAACCTAATACTGATTTAAAAAATCCCACTAACAAAAAAAACAACAAACTACTTTTAGCCATTACCGCTTGTACCGCAGGAATTGCTCATACTTATATGGCAGCTGAAAAACTAGAACAAGCAGCTAATCAATTAGGAATAAATCTTAAAACTCAAAAACAAGGAGCTAATGGTATTGACGGTGTTTTCTCTGACGAAGATTTAACCAAAGCTCATGCTATTATTTATGCGAATGATGTCCCTATAAAAAACAAAGAGCAATTTTCACATCTTCCATCAATTGAAGTTTCTTCTTCTTATGCTTTAAAAAATGCTCCTGAGGTTATTAAGCAGGCTATAAAAATTGGATATAACTCATCTTCTTCTAATAAAGCAACTACAAAAAATTCTAAAAAAATATCTTTTACTAATGAATCTAAAAAAGCTATCCTAACAGGAATTTCTTATGTAGTTCCTATAATTGTTGCTGGCGGAATGATTTTAGCAATCGCTGTTCTTTTAAGAGAAATTTTTGGTTTACATGCACTATGGGATAATCAAGGATCTTGGCTTAATATGTATAGGCAACTTAGTGGCGGACTTTTAGGAACTCTTATGATTCCTATATTATCTGCTTATATAGCTTATTCTCTAGGCGATAAGACTGCTCTTGCACCTGGCTTTGCGGGTGGTTTTGCCGCTAACATGATACAATCTGGCTTTCTTGGGGGTTTACTAAGTGGTTTTCTTGCTGGTATTGTAGTTATTTTGTTAAAAAAACATCTGAAAGGTGGTAAATCTTTTCAAGGG
>JAIRQL010000035.1 GCA_031256515.1 Alphaproteobacteria bacterium | reverse complement strand
ATAATTGTGCTATTTCTTCAGCTCATAATATGGGAATTGCCGATTTACATACGGCTTTAAAACCATTTTACGAAGAATACTTGAGTAAAAATCCGCAAGAAGAACAGCAAGAAAAACCTGAGTTATCTTTAGCCTTTGTGGGTAAGCCTAATGCAGGTAAATCTACCATTGTAAATAATCTTTTAGGCGAAAATAGAGTAATTACCAGTAATATCGCCGGTACAACGAGAGATTCTATCTACATAGACTTAATGTACGATGATAAAAAAATTAAGCTGGTAGATACAGCAGGTCTGCGAAGAAGATCTAATGTGGAAGGCTTTGTAGAAAAAATGTCTAACCAAGATTCTTTGCGGTCGGTAAATTTTGCTACCGTGGTGGCTCTGGTAATTTCTGCCGAAGAAGGCTTATCTAAGCAAGACCTCATTCTAGCTAAGCACATTGTAGAAGAAGGCAGAGGGTTAATAATTATCGTTAATAAAATTGATTTAATTAAGAATAAGAAGTCTTTTTTAGATGAGATTATCTACACCATAGAAGATAACTTTTTCCAAATTAAAAAGCCTTATGTTTTAGGAATTTCAGCTTTAAAAGATAGCGATATTACCGATATAATAGAAGCCACCTTAGAGCTTTATGAAAAATGGCAATTTAAAATTAATACTTCAGCTTTAAATAGATGGCTAGGAAAAACTCTAGAAAAAAATCAACCACCAATGGTAAAATCTAAAAGGCTAAAGGTAAAGTTTGCTTCACAAGTAAAATCTCGTCCACCAACTATTAATATTTGGGCGAATTTAGATAAAGATTTCCCTGAGATGTATCTAAGATACTTACAAAACGAATTCTATAAAACTTTTGATTTATGGGGAACTACCATACGATTTAATATCCAAAAGTCGGATAATCCTTATAAAGATAAACCTCGCTTAAATAAAAGAGAAGTAAAAGTTATAGAAAATCATAAAAAACGAATCCGCAAAAAGTAAAATTGTTTTTATTTTAATAAGTATTCTATTATAATAATAAGTGTTTAGGTGGAGTATAAAATGGTAAAAGTAATATCTTTTTTTAATCATAAAGGTGGAGTAGGTAAAACTACCACAGTTCATAATATTGGTTATGGTTTAGCAATGCTAGGTAAAAAAGTATTACTAATAGATGCTGATCCCCAAATGAATTTAACGGCTGCAGTTTATGGTTTATCAACAGATGCTTATTATGGTAATGGAGAAGAATCTTTATGGAGAGAGTATAATGAAAAATATACATCATTATATTCTTGCCTAAGACAAATTCTTATTAAAGAGCCTAAAGAGGTAATATTTTACAATTACAATAATTCTCAAGATAATAGTGGAGTTTCTTTTGATTTACTAAGAGGAAGTATAGAGATTAACTCTTTAGATGCTGACCTTATGGGTATAATTCAAAATAGAAATACTATTACAAGGGATTATTTTTCTTCATTAGGAGGGGAACTAAATAAAATATATAAAAATTATGATTTTGTTTTAATAGATCAATCTCCTTCTGCTGCTAGTATAATTAATGCTATTTTTTCGCTCACAGCGGATTTTGTTATAATCCCTAGTACACCAACATTTTTTTGTTTGCAAGCGGTCAATAATTTAACTGATATATGGCAAAATTGGTATGAATTACTTAGTTTGTATGCTTCTACTATAAATACCAAAGGGATTGATTTAAAATCTAAATTTTTAGGAATAATAATACAACAAGGTAAAAGATATAAAGGTGGTAATGCTACTCATACTGAAGAATGGAAAGAGATAGTTAATAATGGGATTAAAAGTTTTACTCAATCACTATTAAGCAAAAGTGTAAGTGAGAAAGAATTTCAGCAGGTATTTAGTGAAGACAATAAGAGCAAACCATATATTATAGCTACTTATAATAATTTTACAGATAAACTAAGAAGTATTTGTGATAATAAAGGTTTACCAATTGTTGCTTTAACTAAAGAAGATTTACCAACAGAGTCTTCTTCCGATGATACAAATAAACAATATTTAAAATCTTGGGAAAGTATCCAAAGTACAAATAGTTATATATGCGAAAGCCTATTAAAATTAGCAGAGTTAAAGGTTTAGAGTAATCCTTATTTTAAATAAAAAAAATAATTTAATTTTTAGCTATCTAACACAAAGCGCCATAGGGCTTCGGTATTTTTAGAAATACCAATTCTTTTAGTGGCTTTAATTTTAGGTGTAGTGTTAGTATCGTACACACTTATAAAGCTACCATCGGTTAAACTTTTATTGTTATGAGTTCTATCAATTCCTAAGAATTTACAAACCTTACCAGGTCCATCTAGTTTAATAACCTTATTATCTTGAATAATATTTATGCCTCTAACTAATACTGCGGCAGGATAGCCTTCATCTTCGCAAACAAAATTAAGACAATGGTGAATTCCGTAGATAATATACACATAAGCAATTCCACCACTATTAAACATGGGAGCATTTCTTTTAGTTAAACCACAAAAACCATGCGAAGCAGGGTCATTACCAAAGTAGGCTTCGGTTTCGGTAATAATTCCTTGATATTCACTTTGGTTATTTTTTATATGGATAGTTTTACTAATAAGTTCTTTAGCAACAGTTAAAGTAGGTTGCAAGAAAAAGTTTTTATCTAATAATTTCATTTTCTATTAGCCGCATTAATAATATCAAGAGCTAAAAAATATTCGTTAGTATTTTTTTCTAAGATTGTTAAGGCTTTTTGGGCGAAAAATAAAGCTCTTTGTTTATTTTCCATAATTAAAGATTGTTCGGCAAGGGCTAAATTTGCTCCACCAAAATCGTTCATTTTTCCTAAAATTAATGATTTTAAATGCCATGTGGCAGGATTTTTATTATTAATTTGGATAGATAAGCTAATATTTGTTAAGGCTTCTTTATTTTTGTTTTCTGCAAAATTAGCAAGGGCTATTTTATAATAGATTAGGTCTTTATTACTTTGAAACTTCCTTACTATTTGATTATAGTAAGAGACTGCTTGAGTATAATCTTTATTACCAAAGTAGCTATCGGCTAGGAGTTCTTTATAATAAATATTATCAGCATCTTTATTTATAAGTTGTTGAATTAGTTTTATTGCCTCAGGGAAATCTTCTTTAGCATAGCTTTTAACTGCTTCAAAATAAATAAAAGGCATACTATTTTTAGGATAAGCATTACTCTCTTTATTAAAAGCTCTAATTTTTGCTTGAATACTTGTTAATCTGTTAGCTAAATCTTTATTTTCTACATAATGATAGGTATTTTTTTTAAGATAATCCTCAATAAAATCCATACGGCTAGAAGTTAAAGGATGAGTGGTTTGAATAACAAAAGAAGGTAATCTTTGCATACTACTATCTTCTTTTTTATGAAGTTTACTCATGAAATCGTAAAAACCTTTGGGATTGTAATCGGTTTCTTTAATATATTCAAGGGCGATTTGGTCAGCTTGCGATTCCTCACTACGAGAATAACTTAACACAGCACTTTGAGTAGCCTGCATAGCTCCATAAGATAAAAATCCAATTACATCTGCTCCACCATTGCCACCACTTCCTGCCGATGCTGCCATTGCTCCTAACAGTCCTGCCATACCTAAAAGAATAAGCCACGAGGCATTTTGATAGGTATTACTACCACGAGAAAGATGCCCTGCGGTAATATGCCCTAGTTCATGGGCTAAAACTCCAGCAATTTCATTATAATTTGAGGCGATAGTGATTAATCCTGTATGTACGAAAATATTTTGACCACCACTAACAAAAGCATTAGGAGTACTATCATTAACAATATAAATATTTAAAGAAGTAGGGTCTATCCCAGCAACTTTTAAAATGGGAGCAATTAATATACTAATAAAATCTTCAATTTCAGAATCTTTTATTAAATAAATTTGTTGTTGAGTAGCTTGTGAATAATTAGGAATACTAACAATAAATAAGCTAAAAATTAAATACAAAGCTAGGAAAGATTTTTTATTAAAATTTTTTAACATTAATTGAAAAATTCCTTTTGTATTTAAATAATAAGGGAGAAGTTATCTTCTCCCTATATTTTATAAACCTAATAATCTTTTAAAGAAACCTTTCTTTTCCTCTTTTTTACTAGCAGAAAAATTATTATTAAAGTTAGATTTTTGGTTTCTTTTATTATTATGATGATGTTTTTTATTGTTATTATTATTAGTTTTTTTATTATGTTGGTGAGTATGCCCGTTTATTTCTTGTTTTTGCTTATTAGCATTAAGCTCTAGCTCTTTTTCTAAAAATAAAACAGTTTCAGGAAGTTCACCATTTTCGGGCTTATCTTCTTCTACGAAATAAAATGGATATGGCAGGTGATCGTTGCATTCAATTCTAATAGAAGATTTTAAAGAGTCTTCAAGTTTAGATAAATCGTATCTTTTATTATTAAGTAAATAAAAGGCTTCTTCTGAAGGCATTTTAAGTAATAATCTGTTAGAAGGAGAAGGTTTAACTTTGTTATTTTCCACATCACTAATTAAACTTCTTAAAATATTAAGAGCATTTAACTCTAGCGGTCTTACATATCCCATGCCTTGACATTTAGGACAAACAGTGAAACTTCTTTCAATTACTGAGGTTTTTATTCTTTGACGAGATATTTCAAGAAGCCCAAAATTTGAAATTGGTGATATTTGAATCTTAGCTTTATCTTCTTTAGCTAGATCTTTCATTTTCTTTTCAATTATAGAACGATTCTTAGAGTTTTCCATATCAATGAAATCTATAACAATTAAACCGCCTAAATCTCTTAACTTTATTTGCTTAGAAATTTCACTACAGGCTTCTAAGTTTACACGAAGAGCCGTTTCTTCAACATTTCTTTTACCTTTAGACTTCCCAGAGTTTATATCTATAGCCGTTAAAGCCTCTGTATTATTTATTACCAAATAACCACCAGATTTTAAGAAAACCACAGGAGAGTAGATACTTTTAATCTGATCGTCAATTTTATAATACTTAAAAAGCGATAATTTTGGATGGTTAAATCTTATAATTTTTTTAAGAATATCTGGAGCAATTAACTTTGCAAAGTTTTTAGCGGTTTCAAAGGCATGTTTACCATCAATAACAATTTCATCAATTTTGCTAGAATAAATATCTCTGATAACTCTTTTAATTAGAATTCCTTCTTCAAAAAGAATTCCTGGTTTTTTCATTTTTGTGGTTTGTTCTTGAATAGAAGCCCAAATTTTATCAACATAGTTATAATCGTTGATAATTTCTTCATCGGTTCGCTCAACACTAGCAGTTCTAATAATTACATTAGTATTATCTGGAATGTTAAGCCCTTCAATGATATTTTTTAGTCGTTGTCTATCAGCATGATTAGTAATCTTTTTAGAGATACCTCCTTCAAAAGGTGTACTAGGCATAAGAACACAGTATCTTCCAGCAATAGAAAGATAGGTAGTCATAGAAGCACCTTTGTTGCCTCTTTCGTCTTTAACTACTTGAATTAAAAGATATTGATCAGGCTTAATAACATCTTGAATTTTATAGCCAAATCTTGAACCATATTCTAAATTTTCAGTTTCTAGTTGAGCTAAAAAAGCCTCATCTGTGAAATCAATATCTTCTTCAGAGGTTTCTTCTGTATCTATTGTATCTTGCTCTTCAGAGTTTATTTTAGCAATAAAGCCATTTTCTTGGATATAAAAAACTGGATTATCTTTAGGTTTAGCTTCTTCTATAGATTTTTCTTGATTTTTCTTTTTAGGGTTTCTGCTAGAAAGTTTTTCTTTTATAGAATCTCTATATTTTTGTTGCTTTTCTCTAATGTTATTTAAAGATTCTTCGTCTAAATCAAAATAGTTTATATTAATTTCATTGAAAGGAAGAAATCCTTGTTTTTTTCCACCATAATCAACAAAAGCAGCTTGTAAAGAAGCCTCAACCTTTGTAACCTTAGCTAAGTATATATTGCCTTTTAGTTCTTCTTTAGATTTAACTTGAAATTCATAATCTTCAATTGCATCGTTATTAAGTACAACAACCCGTGTTTCCTCAACATGTGAGGCATCTATCAATATTTTATTTTTCATATTTTACCAGTATTTATTAATTTTTATATTTTATATTGATGTAATAATTGCAAGAAAAATATCATAGTAATTAATTTTATGATTCGCATACGGAACATTTAATATTTGTTTTATATAATCTACAAATAGTCTTTAAAAATTCACTAATTACAAAGGATATTATAAATATCAATCTTGTTTTATATTAATCAAATAAATAATATCATAAAATGGTAAATTAATTATATAATTTTTTTATTTTAAATTTTCTGAAAAAACATGTTTATTTTTATTGATAGAAATTATATCATTGTTATAATTATGGGTGAATAGATTTCAATTAATTATATTAAAAAAGTTTATTAGATGAAAAAATTTAAATTACTAGCGATTCTTTTTATTGTATTTTCTTTAGGAACAATAAGTTTATCTTTTGCTGCGGAAGCTACTCCTGCACCAAGCAACTCTTCATCAGAAGAGCAAGAAAGTGCAGATAATGTAGCAGCAATGAAAGAGCCTCTTTACAATGGTGGTACAATTAATAATGTGAAAATTAATCAAAGCTCTAGTACTAATAGTACAATTAGTTTCACTTTAGATAAACCAAGTGTTGCTGAGCTTAGAATCTTAAATTTACCATTTAGATTGTTTGTTGACCTTCCTATGCCTTATAGATGGAAAGTTCCACAAGAAAGTTTAGATGAACTTCCTATATCAATTACTCAAGGGTTTAGATACGGAAATCCTACTGACGAAATTTTTAGAGTAACTGTAGATTTAACTAAAAATTATTTTCTTAGAAGAGCTTATGTAAAAGAAATAACTAGCTATACAACTGAAAGTGTTTATAATATCCAAACATCTACTACTCAAACTAAACAATACGATTTTAATGTGGATATTTCTACAATTCCGGGTGGTGGAGTTAATGGTTTAATTGGCGGTGGTGCTAATTCTATTATTTTTTCTAATGATAAAGAACTATTGCAAGGAATAACAAATATTTCCGACCAAAGAGAAGCTGAGGCTAGACAAAGCACCAGAGGTAGAATCTTAGAAGTAAAAATAAGAGATTATCTTGATGGGGTAAATTATAAAGCTCCAGTAATTAGAGATACCTCAAGACCAATTAGAATTTTTATTGATCCAGGTCATGGTGGTCGTGATCCCGGAGCAATATCTTCTGATAAATCTATAAAAGAAAAAGATTTAGTGCTAGAAGTTGCTAAAGAACTTCAAAGAGTGCTAGAGCAAAATAAAGAAATTACGGTGATTTTATCAAGAGATGATGATTTTTATATCCCATTGAACGATAGAATACTTTGGGCTCAGCAGTTGGGAGCAAAAATGTTTATCTCTATTCATGCAGATAAAACATCAGAGCAATCAGATGCTTCGGGGTTATCGGTATATACTCTTTCCGAATCTGCTTCCGATGCTCAAACTCAAATACTAGCAAACTCTGAAAATCAATCAGATTTAAGTGCGGGTATTAATCTTAATAATGATGATACTGAGGTAAATAATATTTTATTAAGTTTATCGCAAAGAGTTAAATCTAATGAATCTATAGATTTAGCAAGAAGTGTGGTAGATCAGGCTTCTAAAACTATGAAAGTTTTAAATAATCCTATAAGATCGGCAGGTTTTGCTGTTTTAAAACTACCTAGTACTCCTTCAGTTCTTGTAGAATTAGGATTCTTATCTAATCCAGAAGATTTTAAAGAGTTTAAAAGAGAAGATTATGTAAATAAAGTAGCAGTTACTTTAGCTGCAGGAATTGAAACTAATCTATGGAAAAGAGGGGAGCTTAGCTCTTTCCCAGTGGGAATTTCAGCAAAACTTAATGCTTTTATAGATTCTGATATTGCTAAAGCTATTCAAAAAACTGCAGGAGAAACACCAGCAAGTGATGGTGCTAATGCTAGTAGTGCTAGTGCAACTACTCCTACTGATGGTGGTACAAACAATGCACCTACACCGGCTCCAGCTCCTGCAAAAAGTAGTTAGTAGTTTTATAATCTGTATTGATTATAAAACAGAAGTCTATCTTTTAAATAGAGTAAAAATATAATGCAAGAATTTTATATTCATTGCGAAGAAATTAAACTAGTTTCTCTCGCTTAGAGGGATAATGAATAATGAGAAAAGTATATCAAGTATTTATAGAATCTTTGAAAATAATTTGGGAGAGTTTTGTTTATTTATTTAAAGAAATCTACTGTTCAATTTTAGCTCTAAGGGACTCAATCCTTAGAGTTTTTGGTATTAAGAAAAAATCTTCAAATATTAGAGATTTAATTATAAATACCGAAAAAAAGATTCTTGAAGACGAAAAAGACAGTGCAGATAAAGTAAGTTCTCATAGTTCATTAAAATCAAAAGATATTGATAGTATTGCTCTTAAACCTAAAGAAGAGCATGAAGAAAATATCATTATTCTTGATACAAAAAAACAAGTAGAAAAAAACTTTACTTATCAAGAAAATCTAGAGAAAGGTTTTAAGCCAGAAGATAAACAATTAGAAGATTCTCTAAACGAGGATACTTCTGATGAAGATAATCAAACTCCGAAGAAAAAGTCTAAATATAAATATACTAAACTATTTAGTATCCTTTTTATAATTATTGCTGTAGTTTTTACTTATCTTGTTTGGGATTTACCAGATTATAGTGTCCTTGAGAACTATTCGCCACCTTTAACTACTAGAGTATATTCTGAGGAGGGTAATTTAGTTTCAGAGATGGCTCTTGAAAAAAGATTATTTGTGCCAAGTGATTCTATTCCAAAAATGGTTAAAGATGCTTTTATTTCAGCTGAAGATAAAAATTTCTATCATCATTTTGGTATTGATATTTGGGGATTAAGTAGAGCTAGCTTTAACAATGTTATGTACTTATTTGGAAAGGCTGGTAATATTGAGGGAGCTTCAACAATTACTCAACAAGTAGTTAAGAACTTTTTATTATCTAATGACCGTACTATCAAAAGAAAGATTCGGGAAGCTATTCTTACTATGCAGGTAGAAAAAGCCTTTTCTAAAGAGCATATTTTAGAGCTATACCTTAATGAAATTTACTTAGGGCGGTCTTCCTACGGGATTTCTATGGCTTCGTTAAATTATTTTAATAAATCTATAGATGAGCTTAATTTAGCTGAAGCTGCATTTTTAGCAAGCCTTCCTAAAGCACCATCTAAGTATGATCCTAAAGTAGCTTACGATATTGCTAAAGAAAGAAGAGATTGGGTTATTGGCAGAATGCTTATTGATGGTAAAATAACTAAAGAACAGGCAGAAGAAGCTATTGCCACTCCTATTGATTTTATTAATAAGCAAAAGCAAGAATTACAAATGTACTCTGCTTATTCGGCTGAAGAAATCCGTAAAGAATTAATTAAAAATTTTGGCTCTGATAAAGTATATGGCGGTGGCTTAGTTGTTAAAACAACAATTAGTGATAATCTGCAACAATATGCTTATAGAGAATTGCGGAAAGGTATCATTAATTTTGATTCTAAAAAAGGCTACCGTGGACCTTTAGATAGAACAGAACAAACCGCTGAATTTTTATCGCAGATAGATAATAACAAAGTTCCTAATTGGCTGATAGCTTTAGAAAACAATGAATCTTCTAAAAAGTATCGTTATGATATTTCACCTTGGCGAGTGGCTATTGTTATTAATGTTAGCCAAAATAGAGTGAATTTTGGTTTACTAGATGGCACTAAAGGATTTTTAGATTTATCGTTAAATTTATGGGCTAAAGATGCTAATAATCCTAGTAATGAAAAAGCTGATACCGTGCTAAATAACTTTAATGATATTCTTCAAGTAGGCGATATTATTTTAACTGAAAACTATAATAATAATTGGCTATTAAGACAAATCCCTAATGTTAATGGTGCTTTAATTGCAATGTCGCCACAAACTGGAGAGATTTTAGCAATGCAGGGTGGTTTTTCTTTTGCTCTATCGCAGTTTAACCGCTCAACTCAAGCTATGAGACAGCCAGGTTCAGCCTTTAAACCTTTTGTTTACTTAAGTGCAATTGCTAAAGGAAGAAGAACCACCGATAAAATTCTTGATGCTCCATTAATTATTGATTCTGAAGATAATAAATCATGGATGCCAAGAAATAATGCTAATGCCTATGGTGGATATGTTACCTTAAGAAATGCTCTAGAGCAATCAAGAAACTTAGCAACCATTAGGTTAGCTAATAGTATAGGACTAGAAGCTATTTCTGAAACAGTTATGAGATTAGGGCTTTACGATACACCGATTGATAATTTATCAGAAGTCTTAGGTTCAAAAGAGGTAACTTTAATAAATATAGTTAATTCTTATGCTTCTATCGTAAATGGTGGTAAAAGGGTAACTCCTAATTTAATTAGGCAAGTGCAAGATAAAGATGGCAATATAATCTTTAGAAATGATACTAGAGAGTGTCTTGAATGTAATAATGTAGAATGGCAAGATCAGCTTCCTCCAGAATTACAAGATAATAGAGAGCAAGTAATTAATCCTGTAGATGCAGCAATTGTAGTTAGCTTATTACAAGGAGTTGTTGAAAGAGGTACAGGTAGAAGAACAAGGTTCTCAGGCTATAATATTGGAGGTAAAACCGGTACTACTAACGATGTTAAAGATGCTTGGTTTATTGGATTTACTCCAGATTTAGTGGTTGGTATTTACTTTGGTGAAGATAATCCTAAAAGTTTAGGTAATGCCGAAGGTGCAACAAGTATTGCCGTACCTGTATTTGCTAGCTTTATGAGATCTGCCTTAAAAGGTAGAGAATCTTTACCATTTAGAACTCCAGAAGGGTTAGAAATGAAATGGGTAAACTATAAAACTGGTGAGCCAGGCGAACCAGGGGCGCCAGGTGTGATTTTAGAGGTGTTTAAAGAAGGTAATAGCGAAGGGCAAAGAATCCTTACCGAAGATGGTAGATTACAAGAGCTTAAGGATAGAGATAGCTCCCACGAAATTATCTCTGAAGATGGTATCTACTAGGATTAATAAGAACTTTCTATTCTTTTAGGAATAAAAATATACGAAAAAAAAAGAGTCATAATATAAGTTGACTCTTTTTTTGTATGTAATAATAATTGATAATTAACTAATTTAATTAAACAGTTTTAGTATTTATAGGTTTTCTTAAGTAGGTTTTAACAACCCAAGCATAGCCAAGTGTTAAAAAGAAAGATATGATAGTTTGAATAATTAAAATATTATGAGGTATAATATGTCCCCAATTACTCATAATTCCTTTACCCCAAATATCAAAAACAAAATCTAATATTCCTTTAAAAGTAAGTAAAGTAATGATATAAACTGACCAATGCCTAATTATAAGAGGTAAAATAAAGCTCATAGGGTAAGTAAATATAACCCAACCCCATAATAACTGTCCTAAAATATCATTTCCGCCGATAAAAGGTGCATAGGTATATCCTAAAAGACGAAACCCTAGATATAAAAAGCTATCTATACAAATAATAAATACAGCAATCTTAAAAAGCAAAGCTCCATAAGAGTTAGTATCAAATAACCTTAAATTACTATTATTAAAGAAGTTCCCTAAAAAACTAGTACTCTTAGGAATTTCAATACCTTTATCATATATAATTATGTTAGGGTAAATATCTTCAGGATTACATTGTAAAAAAC
>JAIRQL010000023.1 GCA_031256515.1 Alphaproteobacteria bacterium | reverse complement strand
TATAAAACTTTGTAAATACAAAGAAGATATTATCTAAACTAATTTTAAACAAAAGGGAAAAGTAAAAACAACAAGGACTATCTAAAATAGCACTTCTATAGTTTTAACTATAGTTAAATACTATTTAACTATGCTATAGGTTAATACTTATTTTTTGTTTTTCTATCTATTCTTGCCTTTAATTATCCTCATTTTTTTCTATTGCCTTTTTATTTTTTATTAAGAATTAAGAAACATTAATATTATACTACAAATGTATATACTTGTCAAGTGATTTGATAATAACTATAAAAGATAGAATGATAAAAATCAGTTAAAAAAAATAGCTATAAAACTGGTTCATAGCTATTTTAGTGTTTAATTTTATTGCCACCTACTTTACCTGCAGATATTCTTAATAAGCAATTTGTGTTTTTCTTTGTTTCTTTTTACTTATTATAGTTATATGATATTTCAATTTTAGGTTGTTGTAAAGCGATTCTTTTGTTTTTATTGTTTTTTTTATAAATCTTACTAAAAAATCAAGATAACACCATATAATAAATCGCTACACCAATTATCACCATCATTATAATCATCATCATTATTATTAATGTATCACTATTAATACTATTATGAACTTTAGTATCTTTTAAAAATTTTTTATACTCTTTACCTAAAATCTTAATCCGTTTACAATTCATTTTTTCTGCAATCCTATCAAAAACCTGTTGAAAATCCTGTATCTCTGATAAATTAATGGGTTTAAGGCTTTTTATAGGTTCTGGGAGTTGTTCTTTTACCATATCACCAAAGCAAATAGGAATTATATCAATGCCTTTTTGGAAAGCTGCCCCAATTTCTATGTTTACCCAAGTTTTTGCTACAGAGTTTTTACTGCATAAAACAAGCATTATTTTACAACTTTTTAATCCCTCTTGAATTCTTGAGAGCCAAACATCTCCATCTATAATAGTATCACCATCAGAAGACAAAAAAATAGAAAATTTTGGTTGAAATTTGTCTTTTATAAAACGATTAAGTGCAAAAGCTAATTTTGAATCTACCGGCAAATGCGAAATAAAAATATCATAATTAACTTCCATAAATATAAACTCCTAACAAAAACAAATATTCTGCTTACTGCATTTCTTTTTATAAATAAATTGTATTATAATTTTGTACTTCTAGAAATCTATTCTTCAATGTTAGAAACATTTATTTTTAGTTCTTGTACTAATCTTGCTATCAACTTTAAATTACACCTGCTTCTAAAAGTAATTCTAAGTTAGCATGAAAAACCTTATGATTTTGCAATAGAGGGAAAACCTATTTTTGTAGGATTCAACACTTCATTTTTATATCTGGTTGATATATCTTCAGTTTTTTGAAACCTTTCTTTAAAATTAGTTGTCCCTGTAATTGCTACAATTATAAAAACTTTTTCTTTTACATTTATATCATATTTTAAAGGAATTACCAATATCCCTTATATACTAAATATAACTAATTTATTTAAGATATTAATAATGATATTTGCAAAATAGTTTTCACTAGTTTACCATATTCCCCTGCAGTATAATAGTTTTTTTATTTGATATTTTTTCTAATAAAAAAATACCGTAGATATTCAAGTGAATACCTACGGTATTATATGTTGTTTCTCAATATTAAGAGAAAACAAAAAGTTTACATTTACTAACTAAAAAACAAATATACTACTTTTTAGCGAACTTTTTAATACTAGCAATAAGCAGATTACATCTTGGAATTACAGAGTCTATTTCAAGATATTCTTCTTTATTATGCATATTACCACCAACAGGACCTAAGCCATCTATAGTCGGACAGCCAACCATTGAGGTAATATTACCATCAGATCCACCACCAGCATTAACCCAAGTAATGTTTACTCCTGTTTCTTTACCTGCTTCTTCAATCACAGATTTCATAAATGGTAGATTTTTTTCATCAAACATTGGGTATTTTTGTTCTACTTTAGTTATGGTGTATTTAACTTTATCGTTAAGAGGCTTAGATAAAACTTCTTTCATTTTATTTTCAATAAAATCTATAGAAGAATCTTTAACATAACGAACCTCTAAACCAACCGATGCAAATTCTGGTATTACATTTAAGGCATCACCACCTTTATACATTATAGTGTTAAAAGTATGACCTTCTTTGTAATCGTTAATATTAGCCAACCCTACAATTAAATTAGCAGCTTCATTAACTGCACTTGCTCCTCTTTGAGGATTGTTTCCAGCATGAGCAGAGATACCATTAAAATCAATTTTATATTTAATGTATCCTTTTCTTGTGGCAACAAGGCTACCATCTTCACGAGCTGGTTCAAGCACTAAACAATATTTAGATTTTTTAGCATATTCTTTAATTAGTTCGGTAGAAGGTGTAGATCCTGTTTCTTCGCAAGAATTAATTAAAAATGCAAAATTAATGTCTTTGTCTTCTAGTTTACTAAGTGCATAAAGAGCCATTAAAACACAACCTTTATCATCTATAATTCCTAAAGATTTAGCTCTATCGCCTTCTATTCTAAAAGGTGCATTTTTGCCAGTACCTACTGGGAATACAGTATCAGCATGACCTAACAATAAAACATTAAAATTTTCAGCATTTAAGTTATTACTAACAATAAGGCAATTACCTACTTCGCTACCAACATCAATTGTTTTAGTTTGAAAATTAAGTGAAGATGCTTTTTTTTCAAACCACTTAATCGCTTCATTAACACCTGCTGGATAATTAGTAGGACTTTCTATACTGGTAACTTCTTCTACTTCTTTCAAGTAGGTTTTAAGATCGTTTTCATTCATCATTGTTTTATCTCCTATTTAAAACTATTTATTTTATCCTATTAAGATATTCATTACGAACATCGCACAATAGGCATTGATAATACAAATTAGAAACAAAATTCCAAAGTGGCGAGAGGCAACTCCCAATACTCCTAGAATTCTTCCCATATATTGAACTGTTGATCCTAAAAGAATAATTGCTGGTATTAAAATAGCTACATGATCTACAGTGATTTGCCCTGCAGTAAATAAAGCTACTACTACACCAGCTGCCCCACCCATTGATAAAAATGCTGCTAATAATACAGCAATAGCTTGACCTGGTAAACCTACTGGACTCATTAAAAATCCTGCATATTCACCAATTAATTTTAATAAACCAGAAGCCGTTAAGAAATATATAATCACAAAAGCCATTAAAACATTAGGGATAGTACTATGAGTAGCTACATCCCAACCTTTTCTAGCTCCTTTAATAAAAACTTCGGTTATTAACTCTTTTTCTTTTTTTTCTTCCATTTGTTTTACTCCATATTTAATTTTGCTTATGATACTATTTAACGAATACTTTTACATAAAGTCTCATTATGTTTGCTCCAACAAACTTAAATAAAAGAATAACACCTAAACAGGCTGCTATACTTGTTGGAATAC
>JAIRQL010000022.1 GCA_031256515.1 Alphaproteobacteria bacterium | reverse complement strand
GAAACTTGAACTACTCCACTCTTTGCTTTGGCTTAGCTTTGGGAGATTAAAATAAAAGAGGTATTATTATGATAATAAATTAAAAAAATCCAGTGGTATAATATTAGTATTATAAATTTGGGGGATTACTTTTGAAAATAAAATTTTTAGTAAGATTTGAAGTTATTGTTTTTTTAAAATTCTAATTAAATCAACAATATTATTGATTTCAATAATTTCAAGATTATCAAAGATTTCTGGTTTAATTAGTTTTTTTTGTTTTGCAGATATTTTAGGAATTATTGCTTTTTCAAAGCCTAATCTCATGGTTTCAAGGAGCCTTTTTTCTATATGGGAGGTGGTTCTTATTTGTCCTGATAGGCTAATTTCACCAAAAAATACAGTCTTTTTTGGTAAAACAATTTCTAAAAATGAAGAGATTATAGATGCACCAATAGCAAGGTCTAAAGCTGGCTCGGTAATTTTTAAACCACCAGCGATATTTAAATAAATATCTTTATTAGAAAATAAAATACCACATCGGGATTCTAAAACAGCAGTTATCATAGATAATCTATTCATATCTGCTCCAACTACTGCCCGACGAGGTGAGGCAAATACCGTAGGCACAAGTAGAGATTGTACTTCTACCAAAATTGGACGAAGCCCTTCAATTCCTGCAAATACTGAGGTTCCGCTAATATTGGTAAGGTAATCGTGTAAAAAAAGAGCAGAGGGATTGTCTACTTCTATTAATCCTTTTTCGCCCATTTCAAAAATACCAATTTCATCGGTAGCGCCAAAGCGATTTTTAACCGCCCTTAGTATTCTAAAGTTGTTGTTTTTTTCACCCTCAAAGTATAAAACACTATCTACCATGTGTTCTAAAACTTTTGGACCAGCGATTTGACCTTCTCTTGTGACATGTCCTATCATAATCACCGTGATATTTTGCTTTTTACAAAAGTTAATTAATTCGTTAGCGGTAGAACGAACCTGTGAAACACTGCCAGGTATACCACTAACACTTTCTAAGTACATGGTTTGAATAGAATCTATAATTAAAACTTCTGGTTTTATGGTTTCAAGAGAATATAGAATATCTACTAAAGATGTATGGGTAGCGATTTTAAGGTTATCGTGGATAACATCTAGCCTTAATGCTCTTCTTTTAAGTTGATCTATAGATTCTTCCCCAGAGATATAAACACAAGAATGTTGTTTAGATAAATTAGCAATTACTTGCATTAAGAGGGTAGATTTACCAATGCCAGGATCTCCTCCCACTAGGATAGCCGACCCTAATACTAAGCCACCACCGCAAACCCGATCAAACTCTTTAATGTTTGAAAGAAATCTAGGAATAATCTGAATTTCTTCAGCTAAATTAGCAAAAACTATTTTATTGGGAGTGATAGAATTTTTACTAAATTGCGGGCTACTGTGAGAGCTAGATTCTTCTATGGTATTCCAGCTACCACAGTTATCACACTGACCACTCCACTTGGGAAAAGTAGCATTACAGTTAGAACAAATAAAAACGGTAGATTTTTTTGCCATAATTAAATTATCTTCTAAGTCTTTTTATAATTGGTGGGCGAACCTCAGGAAGTTCTTCTAAACGAGAATGATGGGTACTTTCTCCTTGCAAGCGAAGATACCTCTTTTTCTCGTCTTCTACAACAACAAGAAATTTCCTAAAGATTATCCCTTGCACAAAGAATTTTAAGTCATAGTTTAAAATATCAGAGATTACTTCTTCTTGACTTAAATACCAAGGAGCATCAGATCTCAAATATCCACCTATACCAAAAGTATCTTCTCTTGTTATTTCGTCTTTATAGCGATAAATAAAATCTACTCTTATATATTGAATCATGGTATTTTATTTATGTTAAATACATACCTTTGGATATCTTCTAGTGAGGCGATTTAGTATATCGCAATCAAGAGAATTAGTAGATACCGAAAAGTCTTCTAGCGAAATGTTCTCACCAATTATCTCAGCGATAGCACCCTGTACTTGTAAATGCTCTGGTAAATCGGTAATATCAATAGTAGCTAAATCCATAGACATACAACCAACAATAGGACAAGCATATCCTCCAATATTTACCTTAGCATTTTTGCTACTTCTTGGAATACCATCAGCATAGCCTAAATAAAGGGTAGCAATTTTAGAAGTCCTTTGAGCTTCCCAAGTATGCCCGTAGCCAACTTTTTCGCCAATATTTAAGGTTTTTATCTGCTGAATACTACTGTAAAGATAAAGAGCATTCTCAGTTAATTGTTGCTGAATATCAGCGATTATTGCTCCATATAAGGCAATAGCAGGACGAACTAAATCAAACAAATATTTTTTATCAACAAAAAGAGCATCAGAGGCAGCAAGAGAATATTTAGATTTTGGCAGATATTTAGCTAAATCAAGAAACTCATTATATTGTTTATCCATAGTTGCGGTATTATTAATACTAGCAGTAGCAAAGTGCGACATGATATACCTTACATCAAGGGCTTCTAAAATTTCTTGGTGATTATACAAATACATTACTTCATCACGGCTTAAAGCTAACCGATTTATACCAGTTTCTATATGTAGCAATAGCGGAAGTTTTTTTCCTTGAACTTTAGCAAACTTACTCCATGATTCAATTTGCTGTAAAGTATTAAGTACAGGAATTAAATTATTTGCTAGTAGGTCTTCTTGCTGATTAGGTAAAATAGGATTTAAAATATAAACATTAGGAGAATAACCTAGTGTATCAGCAAATTCTTTAAGTTGGATTCCTTCTAAAAGGGTAGCTACAAAAATATGCTGGCAATTAACTTCTTTAACGATAGGAAGAATATTTTTAACTTCTAAACCATAAGCATTGTTTTTTAAAACCCATGAAACTTCAGCAGTCTGAGATTTTTCTTTAACTAAATTATAATTAGCAATAATGGCTTTAGTATCTATAACTAAGCAAGTACCATATTTGTGTAAAGTATCTAGTACTACAGGATTTTTAAGCATTTTAAGACCAAACTTTAAATTTTCTTATTGATTATTAATTATATCATACAATTTATAGTTTGATATACAAATTTTTTTTATCTTGGTTCATGGAATTTATCTAAATCAACAAATTGAGTTTTCGCAGAGTTAAACAATAAATCCACATTACCAATGGCTCCATGACGATTTTTAGCAATAATAACAGTTGCTTTGTTTTTTGCAGAGTTTAACCGTTGATTCCATTGTTCATACCTCTTTTTAAAGGCATCATCGCTTTCATCTTTTTTGGGCATTTGTGGTTCTTCTCTTTGCAAATAGTATTCTTCTCTAAAAATAAAAGAAACCACATCAGCATCTTGCTCAATAGAGCCAGATTCTCTTAAGTCTGAAAGCATAGGCTTTTTATCTTCACGAGTTTCTACCATCCTACTTAACTGCGATAGGGCAATAATAGGAACATCAAGTTCTTTAGCGATAGCTTTAAGATTACGAGTAATTTCACTAACCTCATTAACACGGTTATCGGTTCTTCTGTCGCCATGTAAAAGCTGAATATAGTCTATAACAATTAAACCAATGTTATGTTGTCTTTTTAAACGACGGCATTTAGTCCTTAGCATTGTAGTAGTTAGGCTGGCAGTATCGTCTATAAAAATTGGGATATTCTTTAAAGTTTGCACGGCTTGAGCTAGCCTTTCAAAATCAGAATCATTTAAAATCCCTTTTCTTAAAGCATCGCTTGATACTCCCACCTCAGAAGATAATATCCGACTGGCGATTTGCTCTGCCGACATCTCTAAAGAAAAAATCACCACAGGAGCGCCAGGATTTCCCTTACTAGCAAAAGTTGAGGCAGCATTAAAAGCAATATTGGTAGAAAGGGCAGTTTTTCCCATAGATGGACGACCAGCTAATACAATTAAATCTGACCTTTGCAAACCACCTAATTTACTGTCAAGGTCTCTTAAGCCAGTGGTTACTCCAGAGATACCATTTTTATATTGCGAGGCAGTTCTAGCGGAATTTAAAGCAAGCTCTAAGGAGCTACCAAAATCAATACTTTCTTTAGAGATATTGCCTTTTTCTGCTAAAGAAAAAATATCTCTTTCAATTTTAGCCACTTGCTCTTCCGAGCTATCTTCAGTATTTAAATAACTGCTAATGTTGTTTTGTAATTCAAGAATTTGTCTTTTGATATATAAATCGTAAAGTAAATTAGCATAATCTCTATGCGAGCCTGTGCTAACTATAGAATTTGTTAAGTCTAGGATATAATCAAAAGTAATTTCTTTATATTCAGGAGCATAAGAAGAAAAGTTAGAGATTGTAACAATATCAGCGACTTGTGATTTATTCAGCAGGTTTTTAATAATTCCGAAAACTTGTTTGTGAGCCTTTAAAAGAAAAACCTCTTCGGATACTATATCAGATATTTCCTCAAAAAAATTATTGTTAATAATTAAAAAACCTAATAAAGACTTCTCAGCCTCAATATTAGAGAATTTTATTATATCTTTAGATGGTTCTTTTACAGGATTTTTCATAAGGATTATTTCTTAAACATTTTATTTATTATATATTGTATACAACAAAAATCAAGCCTAAATAAATCCTCTTCTCTTTACTTAAATATGAATGAGTGGTATGATTGGATGTTTAATAGTGTTTAGAGAAAACCATATGGTAGAAGGTTGGTTAAAAGTAGAAGATTTAGAGATTACTTTATTAAATCTTGGCGGAGCAGGTTCTTTACAAGATATATATAAAGAGCTTAGTAGTTTTAAAGGGTTTGAACTTAATCAGAATCAAAAAGCTAAAGTTCGGCAACAGCTTCAGTATTATAGTGCTGATAGTAATTAATATCTTGGTAGAGAAGATTTATTTTTTAAGGTTAATGGAATTCATGATGGTCTTTGGGGACTTAA
>JAIRQL010000019.1 GCA_031256515.1 Alphaproteobacteria bacterium | reverse complement strand
GAAACTTGAACTACTCCACTCTTTGCTTTGGCTTAGCTTTGGGAGATTAAAATAAAAGAGGTATTATTATGATAATAAATTAAAAAAATCCAGTGGTATAATATTAGTATTATAAATTTTGGGGATTAAAATATAGATAAATCTTGCTTACATCAGGTAAACATTGCTATTTATTTATAATCTTCCTCCCTTTTAAATAACTAAATAAAGGAAGAAAGATTATAAAATTAAATGCTTATTCTAATTTATTTTAAAATCCTTTGATTTCAGAATTACTAACAATAGCGATAGTTTCTTGAGAATTTAAAATATTTTCAAAGATATTAATAATATCTTTTTTCTCTACGGAATCAATTTTGTTAATTAATTCATTAACATCACGGATTTTGCCAAAATTAAGGATATTAGCAGCAAAGGCAGCAGCACGATTATAGCTACTTTCTAAAGACATTACGATGGAACTTTTTAGTAAATTTTTTGCTCTATCTAGTTCTTTATCTTCAATATCTTTAGCAACCTTATGTAGTTCTTCTTTTACTAGATCTATAACCATTGTTGCTTTATCGTGAGAACATCCTGCTGATACTGCAAGGCTACCGCAATCTATAAAGGAATTTAAGAAACTATTGATAGAATAAGCTAAGCCTCTTTTTTCTCTAATTTCGTTAAATAGCCTTGAGGACATCCCACCGCCAAGTATAGTAGAAGCTAAAGAAAATTTATGATAATTATCATCAATATAAGAAACCGCTTTCCAACCTATAAGTAGGTTAGTTTGTTCAATTTCTTTTTTAACGATAATTTCTTTAGCTCCGTTAAAAGTAGGGTTTCCTTTATTGATATTAACAGTTGTATCTTGCCAATTAGCTGTAAGTTTTTTAACCTCTGCTAAGAAATTTTCTTCACTAAAATTGCCTGAAATTACAATTACCATTTGTGAAGGGTGATAGTATTTTTGCATATGATTAAAAAAAGTTGCTTGCGAAAATTTACGAATATTTTCTTCAGTACCAATAATTGGATAAGCTAAAGAATGCCCGTTATGAGCTAGTTTATCGTAAAGATTATAAGCAACATCTTGAGGATCGTCTTGATACATTTTAATTTCTTCTATGATAACTCCCCGTTCTTTTTCTAGTTCTTCAGCTGGGAAAGTAGAGTTTCTAAGAATATCTAGTAATACTTCAAGGGCAAGATTAACATCATTTTTTAAAACCTTAGCATACCAAGCGGTTTTTTCTTTAGAGGTCCAAGCATTAATATAGCCACCCTTATTTTCTAGGGCTTCGGAGATTTGAAATGAGGTTCTGTTTTTAGTTCCTTTAAATACCATGTGTTCTAAAAAATGGCAGATACCATTATTATCTAAAGTTTCTACTCTTGAACCAATATTGCTCCAAATTCCAACAGTGGCAGATTCTACATGTGGGAGATAATCCATAACTACGGTTAGGTTATTATCTAGTTTTATTAGCTTAGGTGTAAGCATGATACTTCCTTTACGATTTCTATTGTTATTTATATAATATATTATATAATCACAAAATACAATTAATGAAATTAAGCTACTAAATTGAGCGAATATAGAATTGAAAAAATAGATAAAGATTTTGATGGATTAGTTTTTAATCAACAAAATCAAGCTATTAAAGTGCCATTTACACTTAAGAATGAACTTGTTGCTATCAATAAAATTGATACAACTAATAATATTGGTGTGGCAGAAAAGTTTAGTATCTTAGAATATTCGCAAAATAGAGTAGCTCCAATTTGTCCGTATTTTTCTAAATGTGGCGGTTGTAAAGCTCAGCATTTTTCAAAGGAAGATTATCTTAAGCAAAAAATGGCTAATTTACTTCATTTATTAGAAGTTAATCAAATTAGCTATCCAAAGGATATAGAGATAATCCATCATCATGGCGATAAAAAAGGATACAGAAGAAGGGTTATCCTTAGTGTTATGGGAAAAAAATTAGGCTTTAAGGCTTATCGTTCCACTAATGTAGTAGATATTGATTTCTGCCCGATTGCAACTAGCAACATTAATAAAACTTTAGCAGTTTTTAAAAAGATAGTTGCTAATTATAATCATAAAATGCAGGTTTCTGAGATTACTCTTAGTGATATTGATGGCAATATTGATGTTCTAATTAAAGCTAAAAGTAAAATTAATAAAGAGGTCTTAGAGGCAATGCCAGAGGCTTTTGCTTTTCCTCCTATTAAAAAAATTACTTGGAATAATGAGATATTAATTGTTAAAGAAGAAGTTAGTCTTAATTATGGTAAGTATCAAATTCCTTTTAGTAGTGGTGGGTTTTTACAACCAGAAAAATTTGGGGAAGAGGTTCTTATTAATTTTGCTGTAAATAACTTAAAAAATTCTACAAAAGTTTTAGATTTATTCTGTGGTTTTGGTTCTTATGCTTTTTCGCTTTTAGATAAGGGTAATATAGAAAAAATTAGCTTATTTGATAGCTCGGCTACTGCCATAAATGCTTTAAAGAAATATAGTTCATCGCAAGTGCATGTGGATATTAGAGACCTTTTTAAAAATCCTCTGTTAGCAGATTTTATAAATAATTTTAATGGTATTATTATTAATCCACCAAGAAGTGGAGCTTTCGCTCAGGTTAAAGAAATTGCTAAATCTCATGTGGAAAATTTAGTGATGATTTACTGTTCGGCTACAAGTATCATTAGAGACTGTATAGTTTTAAAAGAAAGAGAAGATTTAGAAATCAAGCAAATCAAGGTGTTAGACCAATTTATATATTCTCCTCACATAGAAATTTTGATTTATTTTGCTAAAAAATAAATCTATGCTACAATTCATGGTGAAAAAATTCTTAAAGTATTTATGGAAAAAATAAAACTAATTTTACAAGGATGTTATCACTTAGTAGCTCCTTTTATCAAGGCTCTTTCTTATGTGGGTTATAATTTATTATTTTTATTTATAAAAATAGCCGAAATTATAGCTATTGCTAGTTCTATCTTAATGCAGGTAATATTTAGTAGTATTTACGATGTAGTTATTTTTATTGGCAAAGGGCTTTATTATATTGTAAGTGTTGTAATTAAATTAATTTTAGCTTTAATAAATAGTTTAGTTGCTTTTGTTTTTGCTAGTGGAAAGTTTATCTTAGATTTTAGCTATCAATTGATTATTTCTACTGCTAAGTTTATTAAAAATTTTACTTGCGGTGCAATTTCTTTTGTTATTAGCTTTCCATTTAGGATTATTTATTTTTACTTTCAGATTAGTGAACGTTTACAAATATTATTTAAAAGAATTAAAAAATCTTACCAAGATAAAAGAAGATGGTCTTTTGTTAAACATCAGTATAAACATTATCTAAAAAAGCATATATTGCTTAGGGTTAAGGTTATTAATAATACTTTAAGCAAAGTTTATTATAAAGTTTTTAATTCTACGAAGTTGTTTATTTTTAAAATAAATTTGATTTTTAAGAAAGTTATTTATAATATTCAGTATGTTATAAAAAACAGTATAACTTTTATAACTAATTTAGTATTACTGCTATCTTTGTTGTTGAAATCATCATTTTTAGTTATTACTTCTATTTTTACAAAAGATTTTTGGTATAAATTTTTTAATAGAGTATATAGTCTAAAAGTTTCTTTGAAACATCTAAGTAAAGTATGCTATTTTGAAAGCCGAGTGTTTATAAAACATAGTAAGGTTTTTATTAGAAATTTATTATTATTTTTATGGTTAGATATTTTGAATTTTAAAAGGATGGGTTTTTATATAAAAAACAACTTGATTAAGTTTTTTGCAACTTTGATTCTAGTGTGTTTTTTAATGTATGGTTTTATTATGTTGGTTTTTAATTATAATCAATATGAAAAGCTATCACAAAAATATGCTGATACTTTTGTTATCCTAAATACTCCTAATCTTCTTAGTAAAGTTGTTAATAGTGAGTTATTTCAACCTTTAATTTATTATAAAGATTCTATTAAGGTAGATAACGGTAGTAATTTATATAGTGCTTTACTTGAAAAGGGCATTGATATTAATAATGCCTTAGTTGTAGTTGATACTTTAAAAAAATCTTATGATTTAAGAAAAATCAATCCATCTTGGGTAATTAATACTGTAATTGTTTCTTCATCTGAGTGGGAATCTAACAAGGTTCAAAAACTATCTTTACCAGTGGATACTAAATTTGATTTAATTATTGAAGCCGATAACGACTATAACTATACTAGCTATACTCAAGAAAAAAAATTAACTCGCTATATTCTAAGAAGAAAAACTCTCGTTAAAGATAGTATCTATTCTTCGGCTGTAAACTCTGGAATTTCGCCAAATGTTGTTATGGAAGTATTTAAAGTGCTTTCTTGGGATGTAGACTTCCAAAGGGATATTAAAGAAAACAACTCTTTAGAGGTTATTTTTGAGTGTATTTACAATGAAAACGATGATTTAGTATCTTGTGATAATCTTCTTTTTGCATCTATTGTTGGTGATAAAACTATCTCGTTTTATAAATTCAATGGTGAATACTACCATGCAGATGGTAGAAGTGTAGTAAAAACTTTAGTAAAAACTCCTATTAATAATGCCAGACTAAGTTCAAGTTTTGGGGTTAGGAAACATCCAGTTTTAGGATATACTGCTGCCCATAAAGGAGTTGATTTTGCTGCTCCAACAGGAACTCCTATTTATGCTGGTGGAGCTGGAACCATTGTATCTATGTATAGATCGGCAAGTTATGGTAATTACATAAGAATTCGCCATAATCCATATTTATCTTCAGCTTATGCCCATATGAATGGCTTTGTTAAGGGACTTAAAATAGGCGATAAAGTAAATCAGTGGCAAGTAATTGGTTATGTAGGAAGCACAGGAATAGCTACTGGTCCGCATTTACATTATGAAATACTGGTTAATGGCAAACAGATTAATCCTTTAACTATAAAAATGCCATCAACTATGAAATTATCTAAAGAAAAGCTACAAGACTTTAACGATTATAAAGCTACCTTTAATAATATAGCTATTAGAATTCCTACTCGTGGTAAAATTGTTTCACCTTTAGGGGATGTAAATTTTGATGGTAATTTTAATAAACCAATTAAATAGTTTATAGGACAAATAGTTAAGAAAGGTTTTCTTAACTATTATCTTTGAATAGACTGTAATAGAAGGGTACTTTTTTACTGTTTGCTATGAACCAAAAATTAGCACTTAAAAGATTTCGTCAAGAACATTGCAGGATTATTTTCATGTTCTAAAAACCCTGTTTTTACAAATAGTTCATCGTAAAGTTTTGTGGTTGGAATTTCAAAAATAGAAGATTTCTCTGGCTCTAATATAAACCAAGTATTACTTAGTAGTTCATATTCTAATTGATTAGCACTCCAAGTAGCACATCCTATAGAAATAATAGAGTTTTTAGCTCCCTTATTTTTAGCAATATCTTCAATTATATTACTATGGTTAGTCATGTAAATAGAATCTGTAATTTTTATAGTATCATTATTTTGGTAATCATTAGAGTGGATGATAAATAAGTTATTAGAATTAACCGGTCCACCAAGTACAATATTAATATTTTGCTCGTTTAAATCTACAGCAGTTTCATCAATAAGGATATTTGTACTTTTAATAATATGAGAAAATTTATGAGCGGATATTTTGTTTAAAACAATCCCCGTTGCTCCACTGCTATCGTGTTTAGTAATTAAGATGATAGATTTATAGAATCTATTATCAGAAATAGCTGGAGAAGAAACCAACAACTTACCTGTTAATGAATTAAGTGAGATATAATCTAATTTGTTTTTACTCATGAATTATCTAAACTTGAATTTGAATTATGATAAAATTATACATCCTGTTGTAATAAATGTAAATAATTGCTTAAAAGCGGAGCTTTTTCGCTGATTGCCTTATTAGCTAGCTTATCAACTTCTTCGTTGCCATCAACCCCAGCATGCCCTTTAACCCAAAGAAAATCTATTTTATGGGCTTTTGTAAGCTCATCTAACTTTTGCCATAACTTTTGATTTTTCACGGGCTTTTTATTAGAACCTTTCCAGTTATTTAGCTTCCAGTTATGTATCCATTTAGTAATACCTTCTTTTAAGTATTTGCTGTCGGTATAAAGTTTAATTTCACAGGGAAATTTCAGGCTATCAAGAGCTACAATCACAGCTAGTAATTCCATTTGGTTATTAGTAGTAAGTGGAACATAGCCATTGATAGTTTTTTTATTATCTTTATAAATCATTAAAATCCCGATACCACCCTCACCAGGATTATTACTACAGCCACCGTCGGTATAAATTTCTATAGATTTTTTAGAACTTTGCATTTTTAGATTTATTTTCTATACATATATTTTATTGTATTATATTTTATGATATAGTAAAGTATTGTGAATAATTAAAGGTTAATTTATGAAAAAATATCTCTGTTTGTTTTTATTTTTTACATTTAGCTATACGGGAATAGCTCTATCTGAAGAGGTAGACTTAGCCGAAAGTTTAGGTACAAAATATAAATTAACTAAAGAGGCTGATAGTCTTGCCTGTTTTAAACCCTTAGCAATTAAAGGCATTGATACCGTTTATTTAAAAAATAAAAACGATGAAGTGGTTTATCTTATAGAAATTTACGGCAGTGAGGGAAATTGTAAATGGCAAAGAGATAAAGTAATATTTGCTAAAAATCTGCCTTTAACCGAGCGGAATTCTATTACAAAAAACTTTAAACCACAGCTTCATTTTAAGGGTAATACTCGCTTATTATTTAGAGTAAAAAAACTTTTACCAACAGAATCTGTAGATATTAAAAGCATAAAAGTACCATACTTTATTTTAATTAATAATAAAGCAACTAATGAGGTAATCTTTAAGAAAGATCTTAGCATTAATATAAATTTACCAGCAAAAGGTGAAGTGGTTTACAAGGCAGAGATAATTTCTTTTGAACTTTCTTTTTTAATGGAAGATTTTGTTAATTTAGAAACCCTTTCAGGGATTTATTTTAAAAATAAATAGGATACTCAATAATTATGCAAAGACCAACTTGGGATGAATATTTCTTAAATATTTTAGATGCTGTATCACAAAGAGCCACCTGTGATAGAGGCAAATCTGGTTGTGTTATTACCTTAGATAATAGAATCCTATCTACAGGATATGTGGGATCTCCTGCTGGTTTACCTAGTTGCGATGAAGTAGGGCATTTACTAAGGGAAGTAAAATACGAAAATGGTGAGGTAAAACAACATTGTGTTAGAACCATTCATGCCGAACAAAATGCCATTGTTTATGCTGCCCGATATGGAGTTTCTTTATTAGGAGCAACTCTTTATTGTAGTATGGTTCCTTGTCAGGCTTGCTGTATGCTAATTATTGCTAGCGGTATTAAAAGAGTAGTTGCTAAAAATGATTATCAATCCTCAAGCAATACTAAAGAAATGTTTAAACAAGCTGATATTGAGCTAGTTGTAATAAATAACGATGTCCTCTCATATAAAAAATAGATAAAAACTAATGAAAAAAGCTGAACTATTATCACCAGGTGGAAGCCTTAGAAAAATTAAAACTGCCTTACTTTACGGAGCAGATGCGGTTTATTTAGGGACCCCAGATTTATCCCTAAGAACAAAATCAGAAATCACAATGGAAGACCTTCTTGAAGTATCAAGAATTTGTAGAGCTAATAACAAAAAGTTTTACTTAACTCTTAATTTATTCTCTCATAATAAAGATATTGCAAAACTTCCACAGTTTGTAGAAACTATTAAACAGGTTCAGCCAGATGGTATCTTAATAGCTGACCCAGGTGTTTTTGATTATGTTAAAGAAAGATTGCCAAATATTAATTTACATATATCAACCCAAGCAAATGTTTGCTCTTCTTTATCGGTAAATTTTTGGAAAAAGCAAGGAGCAGCTTTATGTGTAATGGCTCGTGAGGTATCTTTTAATGAACTTAAAGAAATTAAAGAACAGTGTGATGGCATTAAAATAGAAGCCTTTATCCATGGTAGCATGTGTATGACCTACTCTGGTAGATGTTTGCTTTCTAACTTTATGGCAGAGCGGGGAGCTAATCAAGGTTCTTGTGCCAATAGTTGCCGTTGGAATTATAAGCTCAAAGTAAAACTTAAAGATGATAGCCTTTTTGACTTAGAAATTAACGAAAGCAATAAAGATTTACTACAATTTTACTTAGAAGAAGAATTTCGTGAGGGCGAATTTTTTGAAATCCAAGAAGATGAAATGGGAGCTTATATTTTAAATTCTAAAGATCTTTGTCTTATGCCAGTTTTAGCCGATTACCTAGAAGCTGGTATAGATACCCTTAAAATAGAGGGTCGTAATAAAAGCGAATACTATGCAGCAATAACTGCAAGGTCTTATCGTTTAGCCATAGATTCTTACTATAAAGACCCTCAAAATTTTAATTACAAGACTTATTTAAACGAACTATACACTATTCAAAATCGTGGTTATACTATGGCTTTTCATGATGGTCGTTTAACTAATTTGTCTCATAATTATGATCTTACTAAAACTATTAGTGATTATGCCTATGCCGGAATTATTATCGGTTATGAAACAGATTATAATGGTGAAGAATGTATTTTAATGGAAGTTCGTAATTTATTAAAATCTGGCGATATTTTAGAGTTTATTTCTCCGTTTTTATTAGAGCCTATCCGCATACGTCTTTACGAATTTATAGATGCTAATAATGGTTATCCTCGTGAAAAAATTTCGCCAGGTAAAGCTAACCAAGCTATTAGAATTCCTTTATCGTTATTTCATAATGAAGAAAAAAGTAAACTTAAAGAAATGCTACCAGAATTTACAGTAGTAAGGAAAGTTTATATTGAACCCATGTATGAAACCTTTTTTAAGCACAATAAAGTTTCTTTTGGAGTAGAGCAAGGAACAGCTTCGCAGAGTGTTTTAGATAAACTCCAAGAAAAGGTAGATATTCTTAAAAAAGAAAAGTGGGATAAAGAAGCTAATAAAGATAAAACTTTATTAAAACCTTGCTGTTCTAAGGGTTGTAATGGTTGCATGATTTTTTGGCAAGGCGATGAATATGCGAAACTCCGTGATAAAATGAAAGACAAAAAAATCGGCGAAAAGTTAATTAAAAATATTGATTTTTAACTAAAATAACTAAATGAAAGTATTTCTTAAATTAATATTGAAGTTGTCTATATATTTATTACTAATCTTACCTTTTATATTTACTAGCAAAGGTAATGCAATTGAGTATACAAGAGAAAATTCTTTCTTTGAAACAATGATTTCTAAGTATTTTAAAGAAGCAGATTCTCAAGAAAACATTAAGAAAAAACAGTATTATCAAAATAGAGAAACCCTAGATAGTATAGGTAAAAAATATAATACCAACCCTTATCCTTTAAATAATAATAAAAATTCTCTAATTATTTATTACAATACTCCTTTACAACATAATATGTTATTTGATTATTCTGATAATGGTATTATTAATGATAATTCATCCAATAGCTTTAAAATAACAACTCAATATAGTATTGTATATTTAAGGAAGATTTCACCAAAAGTTTCTGTGGGGGTTGAGATTGGAAAAACTAATCAAGCTACAGCCTCTTTTAATGAAACTTTTGCAGTTAATTCTCTTTCTACTATTTTAGAAAAAGAGGGTAGGCTTAATGTAGGAACAGATAATCTTTGCACTTATTTGCAACAAGGAGTTAATACAGTATTACAAAGTCTTTGTAATGAACAGAATGGAAGTTTAACTTCATGTAATGTATATCAACACAAGCCTGCAGGAACACCTTGTTATGATGGGGTTATTAATAATAATGATATATGCAATGTATATGGTTATTATTGTTCGGGAGGTGTATTAGTAGATCCCGAAGGTGTTTGTAAAGCTATGTTTAATTCTATAGATGCTACTATCAAGAGTGGCTTTACAGTTATGTATGAAAATGGTAAATGTATGCTTACACCTATAATAATTCCGTTTGTCTGCGATCCTTCTTCTGTTGCTCATCAACAAGGTTTATGTCAAAAACCAGATATAGGAAATCCGCCCGTTGTGCCACCTGAGGTTTGTGATCCTTCATCGCCCGCTCATAATCAAGATTTATGTCAAAATCCTGATATAACTAATCCATCAGTCTATGTCTGTAATCCTGATTCTGCCTATCATGATCAAAGTTTATGCGAAGAAATAAATATAAACAACCCATCTAAAAATAATACGAGTGTAGCCTTAAATTCTTATACAGCGATGTTTTTAATTAATTATGAACTTTTAAAAATAAATAAATTTGGGTTGGCTGTAGAATCTGGAATAGGTGCAAATTATCGTGAAATAAGGCTAAGAGGAGCAATTTCAGACGGTGATAAAAGTATATCTTTAGCCGGAAAAACAGGGTTAGTAGGAAGTTATTATTTTACTAATAATTTAGCTTTAGATATTGGTACTCACTATGTAGTTAATCGTAAATCTGAGTTTAAAGGATTAGCTAAAACTAGTAGATTTCAAGGTTATAATTTAGAAATAAAAGACCAAAAAAGTATATTTTGCAAACTAGGGATAAGATTTACATTTTGACTTTTAAAACAAAATATCATATAAATCACCATAGAATTTATGAATAATAATTAAGGAAATTAAATTATGTCTTTCTTTTCTCCCATTAGTATAGTTGCGATTCTTTTAGTTTGCTCTAACACCATTATGAGCTTTGCTTGGTATGGGAATCTTAAAACTTTTCCTAATAAGCCATTACTTTTTGTAATTGTTGTTAGTTGGGGTATAGCCTTTTTTGAATATATGTTTGTGATTCCAGCTAATCGTATAGGGTTTGAAGGCGGACTTAATCTGTTTCAACTAAAAATTATGCAAGAAGTTATAACTCTCGCTGTATTTGTACCCTTTGCCGTTTTTTATATGAAACAATCTTTTAATATGAACTTTGTATATGCTTCGTTGTGTATGGTAGCCGCCGTATACTTTATGTTTAAGAATTAGTGATTTGATGTTTATATGTCGTCGTTTTGATATTCATGTAGCTTACCTACACTTCATATCAAAACTCCTAATCTAAACATCAACTGACTAATTCTTTTAAGAATTAATCTTTTGTCCTGATATGTTGTCGCTGAACTCCTCATGTATGCTAAATACACTACAGAGTTCAGCTCCTAATCTAAACATCAACTGACTAATTCTTCTAATACTCTTTATATATTTCTCTGCCATTACTAGGATTAATAATTAAAATAGCATTACATGTTTTAGAATTTATAGCAATATAGCTTTCTCTATATTCAATTGTTAAGGGTTGGCATTCTTTAGAAAAATTATGATTAATTGCAGTAGCAATATTAGATGGTTCAGCATTTTTCTGTTGTAATCTTCCTTTAACAACATAAGCGATAATTAAAGCTAACCCGCACATTAGCAAAGTAACTCCTAATAATATTACTAATCTTTTAAGTTTTTTATTAATATCATCATTATCTAGCATTTTGAATCTTCCATTATTTTAAAATCTAATTTATTATAGTATCATGGAAAAAGAAAAACAAGTAATAGCCTCAATTGAGGATACCAATAAAAGAGTAGATAGCTTTTTAGCTAGCTCTTTAGTTGATTTTAGTAGGTCTAAAATTAAGAATCTCATTCTTAGCGGTAATATTTCTATTATAAGAAATAATTCTAAAAAAACTTTAGAAGATATATCGCAAAAAGTTATGGCTGGCGATACCTATATTATTACAGATATTGAAGAAGCCTCAACTTTAACTCCTAAAGAAATACCACTAGAAATACTTTACGAAGATGAATATCTATTAGTTATTAATAAACAAGCTAATTTGGTGGTGCATCCTGGTGCTGGTAATTATGAAGATACTCTAGTTAATGGTTTGCTATTTAAATATAAAGATAGTTTATCTAATGTTAATGGCGAAGTTCGTCCTGGTATTGTTCATAGGCTAGATAAAGATACTAGCGGAGTACTGTTAATTGCCAAAGATGATAATACCCATAATTTACTAGCTAAACAGTTTGAAGAACATAGTATTGATAGATCTTATAGAGCCTTAATTTGGGGGAGACCGGCAAAAGCTAGTGATACTATAGAGTCTTATCTTAGTCGCTCGTCTCATAATCGTTTAAAAATGGCGATTAGCTCTAAAGGAAAGTTTGCTAAAACTGATTATGAGGTTGTGAAAGAATATTTGGGAGCTTTGTCTTTAGTTAAATTAACTTTGCATACAGGAAGAACTCATCAAATTAGGGTTCACTTAAGCTCAATCGGACATTCTGTAGTTGCTGATCCTCTTTATGGTAGTGGCTATAGCAGGTATTTTAATAGGCTAGATGGTGATATTCAATCTTTAATAAAATCTCTTAACAGGCAAGCCTTACATGCTTATAAACTGGGTTTTATCCATCCTAAAACTCAAGAATATATTTTAATAGAGAAAGAAGAACCACAAGAATTATTAAACTTATATACCAAGCTAGGATTTTAAAAATTAATAGCAATTTTAATTGACCGTTATTACATATAAACCGAGATAAGGAATTAGCCTGTAAAATTAATAGAAGAGCAAGATAGGAAGAGGGAACAACTTTCATCTGGCGACGACTTTAAGGTAAACAAAAGCTATGAGTAAGTAGCTTAGGATACAAGCCCCTTAT